>NZ_JBEXTX010000173.1:0-11771 GCF_040614175.1 Amycolatopsis sp. NPDC006131 | reverse complement strand
CCAACGGGAGAGAGCCAGCCGGCGGGCGCGCCCCCGCACACCCCCCCCCCCCCCCCCCGACGGGGGATCGCATTGGTGTGGAGAACAGCAGGCGGGCTTCAGAGGCTGCTCACCTCCGGAGTGTCGGCCGCCGCGGGCGCGTCCTTGCGGGCGGTGCGGATGGTGGCCAGTCCGAGGAATCCGCCGACGATCGCGATGGCGGCGGCGCCGAGGAAGGCGGTGGAGAAGCCGTCGGTGAGGGCGATTGCGTTGCCGATTTCGCCCGCGCCGAACGAGAGGCCGACTGCGGTCATCGCGGCCAGGCCGAGGGCCGAGCCGATCTGGTAGGAGGTGTTGACGATGCCCGACGCGAGGCCACCTTCCTCGGGCTTGGCGCTGGAGATCGCCATGCCCAGGGACGGGATGAATGCCAAAGCCTGGCCGAGAGCCGCGACGAGCGACGCCGGCAGGACGTCGACCACGAACGTGCCGGTGGGCCGGACGAAGGACAGCCACACCAGGCCCGCCGCCAGCGCCCACAGCCCCGCCACGATCAGGGTCTTCGGCCCGAACCGGGCGATCAGGCGCGGCGCGACGCCGACCATCAGGATCACGATCAGCAGGGTCATCGGGAGCAGTGCCGCGCCACTGGCGAAGGCGCCGTAGCCGAGGACCTGCTGCAGGTACAGGTTGAGGAAGTACCACATCGGGATCCACGCGGCGCCCAGCAGCAGCTGCGCCAGGTTCGCGGCGCCGAGGCCAGGTGTGCGGAAGATGCCGAGCCGGACCAGCGGAACCCGCCGGGACCGCTGGATGGCCAGGAAGATCACCAGCAGTGCGATGCCGCCGGCCAGGGCGCCGAGCGTGGCCGCCGATCCCCAGCCCTGCTCCGGCGCGCGCACGATCGCGAACACGGCCAGCGCGAGACCGGCGGTGACGGCCGCGGCGCCCGCGACGTCCACGGCGCCGCGGCGGGACGGGGTGGCCGGCATGAGGGCGGGCGTGGCCACGATCGCGATCAGCGAGATCGGGACGTAGAGCCAGAAGATCCACGGCCAGGACAACCATTCGGTGATCACGCCGCCCAGGAAGACGCCCGCGGTGCCGCCGGCAGGCGCGGCCGCCCCGTAGAGAGCGAGCGCTTTGGCGAGCTCCTTCGGGCGCTCACCGAACAGCACCATCAGCAGTGTCAGGGCCGACGGTGCGATCAGCGCCGCTCCGGCCCCCTGGAGCACCCGGCCGGTCAGCTCGACTCCGGCGGTTCCGGCGAGGGCGGCCACCACCGAGCCGCCGAGGGTGACGACCCAGCCCGCGCTGAACATGCGCCGCGCGCCGAACAGGTCGGACAGCCGGCCGCCGAGCAGCAGCAGCCCGCCGAAGGCGACGACGTAGGCGTTGAACACCCAGGACAGGCCGTCCGGGGTGAAGCCGAGGTCGGACTGCATCTTCGGCAGCGCGACCCCGATGATCGAGGTGTCCATGATGACCATGAACTGGGCGAGTGCGATGAACCCGAGCGCCCACCAGCGCCGGGAACTCGGTTGTGAGGCGGTCATTGCCTTCACTCCTATACCTATGGGGGGTATCTGGTGGAGCGAAGGTAGCCCCGGGTTCCCGGGTCGCGCAAGTACCCCCGGGGGGTAATAGTGTGATCTAGATCGAGCGGGTGGATCCGGCGCCGCTGACGCGCTCGGCCACGACGGCCAGGAAGTGCGGGCACCGGGCGAGGTCGTCGTGGTCGCAGTCGAGGGCGCACTCGATCAGGTCGAGTGCCGCCTGTGTGCGTGCGATGCGTGCGGTCAGTTCCTCGCGTTGCCGGCGGAGTATCGCCTGCCGCTCCGCGGGTGCGGAGGCGGTGAGCATCTCCCGGATGGCGTCCAGGCTGAGCCCCGCTTCCTTGGCTCGCAGGATGACCGCGACGCGGCAGAGGTCCTCCGGCCCGTAGCGGCGGCGGCTGCCTGCTCGCGCAGGGTTGAGCAGGCCGGTCGCTTCCCAATGCCGCAGCACGTGCGTGGCCAGCCCGAAGCGAGTGGCGATCTCGCCAATGCTCATCGTCGCGTCGCTTGACTTCATGTCGGCATTAAGTCGCAACCTGGCGAGCATGTCCACCAACACGAGTCAAGCCGACCCGGTCGCCAGGTTGATTTCCGTCCTCGACGCCGTCGATGCGCTGCCCGGAGCCGCGGAGCTGCGACAGCGAACCTATGAGCTGCTGCGTGCCGCTCCGGGGGTTCGGGCCGTGGACGTCGGGTGCGGCGCGGGCCGGGCGGTTGCCGAGCTCACCGGCCTCGGGGTTCGCTGCGTCGGCGTCGACCCCAGCGACACCATGCTCGCCGCGGCGCGCCGGCGCTGGCCCGGACTCGAGTTCGAACAGGGGACGGCCGAAGCTCTGCCGCTCGGGGACGGGACTTGCGCGGGATATCGGGCCGACAAGGTCTTCCACGAGCTGTCCGAGCCGGGGCGCGCCATCCGGGAAGCGTGGCGAGTCCTCGAGCCGGGCGGCAGGGTCGTCCTCGTGGGACAGGACTGGGAGACGCTCGTGATCGACTCCGGCGACCCGGCCCTGACCCGCGCTCTCGTCCAGGCTCGTGCCGGCACCGTCGCCAGTCCGCGAGCCGCCCGCGGCTATCGCAACCTGCTGCTGGACCAGGGGTTCACCGAGGTGAGCGTCGAGGTGCACACCGCCGTGCTGACCGAAGCCACGATGCTGCCCGTCGTGACGGGATTGGCGCACAGCGGTGCCGAATCGGGAGCGGTGTCCGCCGAGCAGGCCGAGGTCTGGCTCGCGGAACAGCAGCAGCGGGCGGCCGACGGGCGGCTGTTCATCGCCATCCCGATGTTCCTGGCCTCGGCCACCCGCCCGTGAGCGGCGCCTAGAACGGCTTGGACAGAAGGAAGTAGGCGTACCGCTTGTCGAGTTCGTTCTCCGGCACGAGCTCGATCGCCTCCGGTGTGAGCCCGATGTCCTCGGCGAGTTGCCAGAAATCCGGGATCCGGTAGGTCGTCATCGCGGCGATGCCTGTTTTGTAGGAGCGGCGGCGCGATTTGCTGCGCCACCGGCCGTCGTCGTACTTGATCTGGATCAGTGCGAGGCCGCCCGGGACCAGCAGGTCCCGGGCGATCCGCAGCAGCCGTGCACCGTATGCGGGGGTCGGGATCAGTTCGAAGACGTAGCACGACAGGAAGACCTCGCACGGCCCGCCGATCAGGGCGAGCGCCTGCTCCGGGTTTTCGACGTCGACCCGGACGGGGATGAACGGCGTCGAGCAGGAGGCGGCGACCTGCTTGGCGGACTCGTCGAGGCTGGCCCGCGCGACGTCCACACCGACGTACTCGTCGCACTGTGGCGCGAAATGCACGGCGTTCGCTCCTCCGCCGCATCCCCACTCCACGACCCGCTTCCACGGCCGGTCGAACTGAACCATCCGCGCGCCACGCTGGAGCATTGTGAGATGGCGCGCGCCGATCTCGTGCCACAGGTCGTTCCCGGCGAACACCGGCGCGTCGCGCCAGTGCGAGTTGGCCTTCCAGCTTTCGCTGCCGGCGTCCTCCCAGTATTCGGAGGCGTCCCGCGAGATGGTCGCTTCCGACTGCCGGAGCCCCGCGGTCGCGAGCGCCCGGTGGGCGAAGTCCCGCCCCAAGGAGGCCGCCCGCCTGGCCAATGCCCCGATCGCAGCCATGTCCATACCTCCCGGCGAGTGTGATCGCCGAACTCTACTACTGGATCTAGTACTATCGTGGTCGGCGGGTCGCGCGTTTCGAGTGGCAGGTCACGAGGTGCGCGCTCGATGCAAGTCGCTACTGTGGGGGTCATGACCACGGCACGTCTCAGCCTGCCCGCGCGGTGGCTGCTGCTCGCCGTGGTGGCGTTCGCGCTGGTGGTCATGCATCACGCGCCCGCCCAGCACGTGGGCGGTGCATCACACATGACTCCGTCCGTGATGGCCGTCACCGATGCCGGGCCTTCCTCGATCACGGATCCGATGCCCGGCGGATCCGATATGGCCGCGGTGCTGCACCAGTGCCTCGCGGTGTTCGGGCAGGCCGCCGTCTGGATGTTCCTGCTGCTCGCAGCCGTGGTGTTCGTTCGCGTTACGGCGGGTACCCGCCTCGCCGTGCGCCCGCTGACGGCCGGAGGGCCGGATCCACCGCCCAGACGCGATGGGCGCAAGATCCTGAACTCGGTTTGCGTGTTGCGCCTGTGATGCGTTGGCGGTGTTTCGCGCCAGCAACGACAGGTGAACAACAAACGCGACCGAAGGAAGAAGCATGAAGAAGGCATTTCTGGGTACGGGCATTGCTGTGGCAACCGCCGGCCTCATCCTGGCGGGGTGCAGCGGTGGTGACGAGCAGCACTCGGGCATGGACATGGGCAGCAGTAGCGCCGCTGCCCCTTCGTCCGCTCCTGCTCAGGCTGCGGCCCACAACGACGCGGACGTGACGTTCGCGCAGGAGATGATCAAGCACCACCAGCAGGCCATCGACATGGCCAAGCTGGTCCCGACCCGCAGCGCCAGCGACCAGGTGAAGAACCTGGCGAGCCGGATCGAGGCGGCGCAGGATCCCGAGATCCAGCAGATGCAGGCCTGGCTCACCCAGTGGGGTGCTTCGACGAGCACGATGCCCTCGATGTCGATGCCCTCGATGTCGATGCCGTCGTCGATGCCCGGTATGGACCACGGGTCGATGCCCGGCATGATGACCGACGCGGACATGCAGAAGCTGGAGCAGGCCAGCGGTGCCGAGTTCGACAAGATGTGGCTGCAGATGATGGTCCAGCACCACCAGGGTGCGGTCGAGATGGCCCGGACCGAGGTGGCCAACGGCTCGAACGCCGACGCGAAGGCGCTTGCGCAGCGCATCATCGACGACCAGACCGCGGAGATCAACGAGATGCAGCAACTGCTGACCACTCTCTGATCGGCAGGCTGGGCAAACCGGGTGGGGAAGCGGTCGAAGACGGCTCCCCATCCGGTTCTCGTTTCACGGGGACGACACCTCGCGAGTGGTAAGCGGATTCCTCCAAAGGGGACAGTTGCACATCTCTGAATGTGTTGTGCCGCTTGTGGGATATGTCATCGCGCCGAGCCACACGATCGGGCGAAGGGCAGTGTGGACGGTGGCAGCCGTCCCTCGGGCGCTGCTAGCGTCGCGACTGTGCGTACCGGCACGGCTACTTGGCGTCGGCCAGCAATTCTCCTGATTCTGTTGGGACTGCTGGTTGTCGCCGGCGCACATCCGGAGGCGGGCTCCGGCCTCATCACCGACGACCACGGTTTCGTGGTCGAACATGGTCACTCCACCGGGGAGCACGAGTTCCCCGAGGGGGACCACCACGAGCACTCGGCTCATCCGACGGCGACACCAGCCGTCGCCCACGCCCGCGACTACGTGCCGGAGCCAGCCGACTCGGCGATCATCCTCCCCGAGCCGACGGCGCAAGTTTGCGGGGCCGCGATCGCCGCGGCGCGGCAGCCCGGACCGCCAGGACGGTCCGGGCGTCAACGCCTTCTCGATCTCAGCCTTTCGCGTACCTGAGCAGGAGCTCTGCCAGCCGCCGGGCAGCACTCGTCCGGGGGCGCAGCCTGCTCATATCCGCATCGCACGAGATCGAAGGTTCGATGAACGTTCTGCCCAAGCAACGCATGCCATCCGCACGCCTGCACGCCTCCGGCGCGTACTGCCACTCCGTCGCCCGGGCCGTCGGGAACACCCCGGTTCTGTGGATCGAAGACCCCGTCGCCGGCTCGGGCCGGGGGTTCTGGGCGAAGCTCGAAGGCTTCAACCCCGGCGGGATGAAAGACCGGCCCGCCCTGCACATGGTCAGCAAGGCACGAGAGCGTGGCGAGCTCGCCGACGGTGCTCCGATCGTCGAATCGACGAGCGGCACCCTCGGGCTCGGTCTCGCCCTCGCCGGGATCGTGTACGACCACCCCGTCACCTTGGTCACCGATCCAGGTATGGAACCGATCGTCCAGCGCATGCTGGCCGCCTACGGGGCCCGGATCGAGCTGGTCACCGAGCCTCATCCGACAGGCGGGTGGCAGCAGGCACGCCGCGAACGCGTGGAGCAGCTGCTCGACGGACAACGCCGCGCTTGGTGCCCCGATCAGTACAGCAACCCGGACAACGTCGCGGCCTACGCCACCCTGGCCGACGAGCTCGCCGCGCAGCTCGGGCGCATCGACGTTCTGGTCTGCTCGGTCGGCACCGGCGGGCACTCGGCCGGGACCTTCCGGGCCCTCCAGCTCCACTTTCCCCATGTCCGGCTGATCGGCGTGGACACCGTGGGCTCGACGATCTTCGGGCAGCCGGCCGCGTCCCGGCTCATGCGCGGGCTCGGCTCCAGCATCCACCCGCGGAACGTGGACTACGACGCGTTCGACGAGGTGCATTGGGTCGCTCCGCACGAGGCGGTGTGGACCTGCAGGCAACTGGCCGCCACTCACCACGCCAGCGGCGGGTGGAGCGTCGGCGCCGTCGCGCTCGTGGCCAGCTGGGTGGCGCGCACCCACGACCCCGACGTCCGCGTGGCCGCCGTCTTCCCGGACGGACCGCAGAGGTACTTCGACACCGTGTACAACGACGACTACTGCGCGCGTCACCGGCTCCTGGACTCCCCGCCCTCGATGGAACCGGACACCATCGGCAGCCCGGACGAGCGCGTCGTTCACCGGTGGACGCGCTGCCGGACCGTGGTGGACCCCGTCGTGTCCGTGGCGGAGACGACCGCGGGAGTGCCCCGGTGACCCGGCTGGTCCAGCAGTTCCGCTCGTTCGGGCGGCCGAGCCGGCTGTTGATGATCAACCAGTTCACCATCAACCTGGGCTTCTACATGCTCATGCCCTACCTCGCGAGCTACCTGTCCGGTCCGCTCGGCCTGGCCGGATGGGCCGTCGGCCTCGTGCTCGGCGTCCGCAACTTCTCCCAGCAGGGCATGTTCCTGATCGGCGGGACCCTGGCCGACCGTTTCGGCTACAAGCCGCTGATCGTGGCCGGCTGTCTCCTGCGCACGGCGGGGTTCGGGCTGCTCGCGGCGGTCAATTCGCTGCCGAGCCTGATCGTCGCCTCCGCGGCGACCGGCTTCGCGGGGGCCCTGTTCAACCCGGCCGTGCGGGCGTACCTGGCTGCCGACGCGGGCTCCCGGCGTCTGGAGGCGTTCGCCGTCTTCAACGTCTTCTACCAGGGCGGCATCCTGGCCGGGCCTCTCGTGGGCCTGGCACTCACGACCGTGGACTTCCGGTTGACGTGCCTCGTGGCCGCGGCGGTCTTCGCGGTCTTGACGATCGTGCAGCTGCGCGCGCTACCGCCCCGGGTTCAGGCCGAGCCGGGGGAGCGGCGTTCCGTGTTGAGCGAGTGGCGCAGCGTCGCCGCGAACCGGACCTTCGTCTTGTTCTCGCTGGTCATGATCGGGTCCTACGTGCTGTCGTTCCAGACCTACCTCGCGCTGCCCATGCAGGCCCGGCGGGTCGCCGGCTCGGCGACGGCAAGTGATGCGCTGGTCGCCGGCCTGTTCGCGGTGTCCGGCGTGCTGGCCCTGGTCGGGCAGCTGAGGATCACCAGCTGGTTCAAGGCCCGGTGGTCACCAGGGACCTGCCTGGTCATCGGCCTGTCACTAATGGCGCTGGGCTTCGTGGCGCCGCTCGCCGCCGCACGTGCGGGATCGGTTGCCGGCGCCGTCGCGCTCGTGCTCGCCGCCGCACTGGTGGCACTGGGGACCGTGGCCGTCTTCCCGTTCGAGATGGACACCGTGGTGCGGCTGTCCGGCGAGCGCCTCGTCGCCACCCACTACGGCTTCTACAACACCATCGTCGGTGTCGGGATCCTGGTGGGGAACCTGTTCACCGGCACGGTGTTCGACTTGGCGCGCACAGCAGGATGGCCGGAGCTGCCGTGGCTGGCGCTGGCGCTGCTGGGCGCCGTGTGCGCCCTCGGGCTACGGCTGCTGGACCGTGGCCGGAAGCTTGCAGCGGAGCCGGCGCCGGTGTGACCAGGCAGGGGAGCGGATGCGGGGCGGAGGTGAGCCGGCCCCGCATCCGCCGGCGTGCCCGCGGGAGGGGGGAACCGGGGCACGCGGTACGCGCTCGGAGAACGCGATCACCGCCGGTGATACTAGGGAAAGTAGTAGACATTGGCAACCGTCATCGCTGGTCCTGGTAACCGCAGTGCCGCGCGAACCGATATCCTGAACGAGCTGGTGTCGGGCATCGCGGAGTCGAGGAGGTGGGGATGTTCGGTCTCGGTGACCTCGAATCCGCGGTCATGGACGTGTTGTGGGGAACCCCGGAGCCGGTCAAGGTCCGGGAGGTTCTCGAGCGGCTGGACACACCCCGGCAGCTGGCCTACACCACGGTCATGACGGTCCTCGACAACCTGCACCGCAAGGGCTGGGTTCAGCGTGAGCTGGATGGCAAGGCCTACCGGTACGAGCCTGCTCTCGGCCGGGAAGAGGCGGCGGCTCGCGCGTTGCGCGGCATCCTCGATTCCTCGGGGGACCCCGAAGCCGTGCTGTTGCACTTCGCCCAGTCGGTGTCGGAGGAGGAAGTCGACGTCCTGCGCAAGGGCCTGCGCCGGAAGACCCGACGGCAGTGATCGCCGCCCTGTCCCTGCTCGCCGGCGCGGTCGCGGCGGGCTGGTTGCTGCCGGGCCGGCTACGCGCCCTGGATCTGCGCAGGCGCGATCCGGTCCTGCTGATCGTCTGCTGGATGCTTGCCATGCTCGGGGTGGTGCTGGCGGCCGCGGCGGGTGTCGTTCTCCTGCTGATGCCGGCCCACGGCTCCTTCGGGCCGCTGCTCGCCGCGATCAACAGTTGCTGGAACGCGCTGCAGCACGGATCGCCACCGGCCGCGGAAGAGCTGGGTGGAATGCTCGGTTCGATCGTGCTGGCGGCTCTGGCCTGCCGGCTGGTCGTCGTCGGTGTGCGGGGTATCCGGCGCCGGGCGCGAACCCGGCGGAAGCACCTGGCCGCGCTCCGGCTCGCGGGGCGGCCGGATGACGCGGTTCCGACCACGTTGTGGCTGACGCACGACCGGCCGCTGGCCTTCAGCATGGGCGGCCGCCGCGGCGTGATCGTCGCCACCGAGGGGCTGCGCCGGCATCTGGACCAGGACGCCGTGACAGCCGTGCTGCTGCACGAGCAGGCGCACCTCGCCGGACGGCACCACCAGCTGATCGCTCTCGCGGACGCGCTGCGCGCCGCGCTGCCCTTCGTGCCCCTGTTCCGTCAGGCGCCTGATTCGCTCCGTCAACTGGTCGAACTCGCCGCCGATGTCGCCGCGATCCGGCAATGCGGTCCTGGTGCAGTTCGTGCCGCGTTGCTCGGCGTCTCCGGTTGTGGCGCTCCGGCGAGTGCCCTGGCGATGGCACGCGATGCTGTGGACGTGCGCCTGGCTCGGCTGGAGGAGGGCATCGTGCCCTCTCGCGGGCTGCCCCGGATGATGAGGTGCGGTGCGGCTGGGATCACCGCGGGTGTCCTCCCGTTCGTGGCCGGCACGGCGCTGACGCTGTCGGTCGCCCTGGTCGCCTGCCCGCTCGGCATTGCCTGAGGCGTTTCGTGCATCTTGAGTGGGGCCTGTCACCCCTTGGAGTGATCTTCTACTACCACCGTTAGTATGGCCGCCGGCGTTTCGGGGGCGCCGTGAACGCAACGGACGCACCAGTGAAGCGGCCGGGCCGCCGTCGGCCTGGGCCGGGAAAACGGAGGTAGAGCGACGTGGCGGTACATCAACGTGGCCGGATGGCTCGCCGCGGGCTCGCGCTGTGCGCGGCCCTCGGTATTGTCGCCGCCGTCCCCGTGGCGAACGCACAACCGCCGACGGATCCCCAAGCCGAGTACGAGCAGCTGTCCGAGGAGGCGGGCAAAGCCGACGAGGACCTGCTCAAGGCCCAGAACGACCTGGCGAGGCGGAATTCCGAGCTGGACCAGGCCAATGCCGACCTCGCGGCCGCCAATGTGAGCCAGCAGCAGGCCGCCGCAGCCGTGGAGCAAGCCCGCGCCGATGTGGACCGATTCGCCGCCGAGGCCTTTCAAGGTGGTGCGAGCTCGAGCCGCATGTCCGCGGTGATGTCCAGCGGATCGATCCAGAACTTCCTCGACAAGATGTCCGCCCTCGGCGTCATCGCGGACCAGCAGAACGGTGCGCTCAACGCGCTGACCGCCGCGCTGGCCGCCGCGGACCAGGCTCGCGCCGATGCTCAAGGAGCGCAGGAACGTGCCGCCACCGCCCGGGACGCTGCGGCGCGGCTGACCGAGGAGATCCGGCAGAACAAGGCGACCCTGGACGCCAGGATCGTGGAGGTGCGGCGCGCTCTCCAGCGGCTCAGTCCGGCGACCCGAGCCGCGATGGGCACTGTCAAGGACACCGGTTCCTACCTCGGTCCACCGGGGGCCGCGAACACCGCGCTGCAGGCCGCTCTCGCCAAGCGCGGCTCGGAGTACGAGTGGGCCGCGGCCGGGCCCAGCGAGTTCGACTGCTCCGGCCTCACCATGTGGGCGTACCGGGCCGCCGGGATCTCGTTGCCGCACTCCAGCCGCATGCAGTACACGCTGGGCCGGCCGGTGTCCCAGAGTGAACTCCTGCCGGGCGACCTGGTGTTCTATGACGACGGCAGCGGCAACCCTTCCGCCATCCACCACGTGGGGATGTACGTCGGCGACGGCAAGATGGTCGACGCTCCGACCGAGGGGCAGTTGGTCGATGTCCGGTCCATCCGAGGCGATGGGCACTACATCGGGGCTCGACGCATCGTCGGCTAGGCACTGTCCTGTAAGTCATCGGAGCCAGAGGATGATGGCGGCGATGGTTGAGTTCGGCGTGGTAGTAGGCGGCGCGTTTGGCGTAGCGGGTGGCCAAACCGCGGAACTGTTTGAGTCGGTTGAAGCAGCGTTCGACGACGTTGCGCCGCTTGTAGAGGTCATGGTCGAAGGCTGGTGGTCGCCCGCCGCAGGAGCCCTTGGCGGCGCGGCGGGCGATCTGATCCTCACGCTCGGGGCTGACGAACCGGAGCCGTCGATCCCGCATCGCCTGCCGGGTTGAGGGGTGCGAGTAGGCCTTATCCGCGACCACCGCGTCGGGTCGACATCGTGGTCGGCCCGGTCCGATCCGGGCGACCGCGATGCCGTCGAGCAGCGGTAAGAGTTGTGGGTTGTCGCCGGCGTGGCCGCCGGTGAGCAGCACCCGCATCGGCAGCCCGCGTCCGTCGACCGCGAGGTGGATTTTGGTGCTCAGTCCACCGCGGGAGCGGCCGAGTCCTTCTCCGTCGACCGCGAGGTCTTCGACGCCGGGCGTGCAGCCCCCTTTTTCCGGGCGCCAGCAGCGTGCTGGTGCGCCCGGACCACGCTCGAATCCACCGAAATGATCCACTCGACCTCACCGACGGAGTCGTCTTTGACGATCACCTCGTCCAGAATCCTCTGCCAGGTGCCATCGGCGGTCCACAACCGCAACCGCTCGTGCGCGGTCTTCCACGGCCCATACCGGTCGGGCAGGTCACGCCACGGAGCGCCGGTGCGCAGCTTCCACAGGATCGCGTTGAGGACCTGCCGGTGATCTCGCCACCGCCGACCCCGACCCGACACCGGCGGCAACAGCGGCTCGATCCGCGCCCACGCCCGATCCGTCACCTCACCCCGACCCACCATGGACCAAGATCAAACCAGATCCGCAGCTAGATCAATTACAGGACACGGCCTAGGCGGGTCCCAGTGAGGCGGCGCCGGCCGTTGAAGTAGACGGTGATCTGGTGTTCGCACTGGTCCCGTGCCTCCGCGGCCTGCCGGTCCGCGGGCGATT
>NZ_JBEXTX010000172.1:0-11805 GCF_040614175.1 Amycolatopsis sp. NPDC006131 | reverse complement strand
ATCTGGGCACTGCTGCGCGACGGCCGCGAATTCCACCACTCACCGCCGCCCATCAGCCCTACAGCTGCTTGACACGATCATTGAGACTCCTCGTCGCCGAACCGTGCCGTCGAGGGTGGCGTGGCGGCGACGGCGCGGCCAGGGTTGCAACGAGTTGCACCCGGGGGGAAAACCTCCCGTACGCTGGTTGCGTGACGCAACCGAACGCGGTGCAGACGGAGACAGAGGCCGCCCTCGCGGTGCTGCGGTCGATGGTCGGCATCGCCGACGCTACGGTAGAGCGGGGGACCGCGGGGCTGACCCTGACCCAGTTCCGGGCGCTGCGCGTGGTCGCCGAGCGCACCCCGGTCACGATGCGGCGGGTCGCCGCCGAGCTGGGCATGAACCCGTCGTCGGTGACCCGCGCCTGCGACCGCCTGGAAGCGGCCAAGCTGCTACAACGCGCCGCGAATCCGCTGAACAAGCGGGAAACCCTGCTGGCGCCGACGGTACGCGGGCGCCGGCTGGTCGACCGCGTCGACCACGACCGCAGGTCGGTCCTGGCCGAGGTGCTCGGCCGCATGGAACCCCGGGCGCGCGAGTCATTGCCGCTCGTGTTCGGCGCCTTCGCCGACGCCGCCGAGGCCGTCCTCCACCCCGGCGCCGACACCGCCCGTTGATTGCGCCGCGCAACCGTGGTGGTTTTCCCGTCGGGGGAGCGGGTAACCGGGTCCGGTGCGACGAGACGCGATCGCCGATCCGTGGGGCGCCCGCACGCCCTACGGACCCGGGCAGCCCTGGCCCGTGCGGGTCGACTCCCAGCTCGCCGAGGGCCTGACCGAGGACGACGTCGACCGCTGGGTCCCGACGGCGGCGGTCCTGCACTCCAACGGCGACGGCCTCGACCTGGCCGTCAAGGACGGCCGTCTCGTCGGCGTCCGCGGCCGCGCTGAAGACCGGGTCAACCACGGCCGCGTCGACCCGAAGGACCTCTACGGCTGGCAGGCCAACGCCTCGCCGGACCGGCTCACCACGCCGCTGATCCGCCGCGACGGGCGGCTCGTCGAGGCGAGCTGGGACGAGGCGATGGCACTGGTCGCCGACCGCAGCCGGGCCCTGCTGGACGAGCGCGGACCCAGCTCGATCGGCTTCTACACCAGCGGCCAGCTGTTCTGCGAGGAGTACTACACGCTCGCCGCGATCGCGCACGGCGCGATCGGTACCAACCACCTCGACGGCAACACCCGCCTGTGCACCGCGACCGCGGCCGCCGCGCTCAAGGAGACCTTCGGCTGCGATGGCCAGCCCGGCTCCTACACCGACGTCGACCACGCCGACGTCATCGCCCTCTACGGCCACAACGTCGCCGAGACGCAGAGCGTGCTGTGGAGCCGCATGCTCGACCGGCTCGCCGGCCCGAACCCGCCGTCGCTGTTGTGCGTCGACCCGCGGGACACGCCGGTCGCCCGCGCGGCCACCGTGCACCTGGCGCCCCTGCCGGGCACGAACCTGGCCCTGATGAACGCGCTGCTGCACGAGATCATCGCCCGCGACTCGGTCGACCACGACTACGTGGACCGGTGCACCGTGGGCTTCGACCAGCTCGCCGCGCTCGTCGCGGACTACCCGCCCGAACGCGCGGCCGAGATCTGCCGCGTCCCCGCCGCGCGCATCCGCGAGGCCGCGGCTCTGCTGGGCGGCGCGCAGCGGCTGCTGTCCACCGTGCTGCAGGGCTTCTACCAGTCCCACCAAGCCACCGCCGCGGCCGTGCAGGTGAACAACGTCAACCTGGTCCGCGGCATGCTCGGCCGTCCGGGGTGCGGGGTCCTGCAGATGAACGGGCAGCCCACGGCCGAGAACACCCGGGAATGCGGCGCGGACGGCGACCTCACCGGGTTCCGCAACTGGGCCAACGACGCGCACGTCGCGGAACTGGCGGACCTGTGGAACCTCGAGGTGCGGCAGATCCCGCACTACGCCCCGCCGACGCACGCGATGCAGATCTTCCGCTACGCCGAGAACGGCAGCCTGCGCCTGCTGTGGGTGTCGGCCACCAACCCCGCGGTGTCGCTGCCCGACCTCGCGCGCATCCGGTCCATCCTGTCGCAGGACCGGTTGTTCCTCGTGGTCCAGGACGCGTTCCGCACCGAGACCGCCGAGCTGGCCGACGTGGTGCTGCCCGCGGCGATGTGGGGCGAGAAGACGGGCGTGTTCACGAATGCCGACCGCACCGTGCACCTGTCGGAGAAGGCCGTCGACCCGCCCGGGCAGGCGCGGCCGGACCTGGACATCTTCCTCGACTACGCGCGCCGCATGGACTTCCGCGACCGCGACGGGCAGCCGTTCCCGCCCTGGCACGACGCGGAGTCGGCGTTCGAGGCGTGGCAGCGGGCCAGCGCCGGACGGCCCTGCGACTACACCGGGCTCAGCTACGGCAAGCTGCGTGAGCGCGCCATCCAGTGGCCCTGCGACGTCGAGCATCCCGACGGCACCGAACGGCTCTACGCCGACGGGAAGTTCTTCGCCCAGCCCGGCTACTGCGAGGAATACGGGCGGGACCTGATCACCGGCGCGCCCGCCGAAGAGAGCGAGTACCGCGCGTTCAACCCGGACGGCAAGGCCATGCTCAAGGCGGCGGAGTACGTGCCGCCGCACGAGATGCCGTCCGCCGAGCACCCGTTCGCGTTGATCACCGGGCGCACGATCTACCAGTTCCACACCCGCACCAAGACCGGCCGCGTGCCGGAGCTGCGGGACGCGGCTCCCGAGGTGTGGGTGGAGATGTCCGAACAGGACGCGAAGGCGCACGATCTGTCCGAAGGGGATCTCGCCGAGATCACCACGCCACGCGGCGCGGTCCGCGCCCGGGTGCGCGTCAGCGGCATCCGGGACGGGGTGCTGTTCCTGCCGTTCCACTACGGCTACTGGGACGCCGACGACCCGTCCGGGCGGCACCGGGCCGCGAACGAGCTCACGATCACCGACTGGGACCCGGTGTCCAAGCAGCCGCTGTTCAAGACCGCGGCCGCCGCGATCCGCCGCGTGGAGGGGACCCGATGAAGATCGACCTCGCCCTGCGGGAACTGCACCGCGCCGAGAAGGCGCTGGTGCGCGACCTGCTCAAGGTGTCCGACCGGCACCACGCCGAACCCGAGATCCACCACGTCACCCGCGACCTGGCGCGCTGGTCCCGCGACCACGTCCGCGCGCTGGCCGACGCCGGCCGCTCCTACGGCCTGGACCTGGGCGCCGAGGTCGCCGAGCGGTCGGGCCCGCTGGCGCCGGTGCGCACCGCGGTGAGCGAGTTGCTGAGCACCCGGCCCGAGCCGGGGGTGCTGTTGCTGGCCGACCTGCGCCGGCTGCACCGCGCGTGCGCCGGGGTGTCGCTGGACTGGGAACTGCTGGCGCAAGGAGCGCAGGCCATCAAGGACGACGACCTGTTGGCCTTGGCGAGCCGCTGCCACCCGCACGCGTTGCGCCAGCTGAAGTGGACCGACGCGATGCTCAAGCAACTGTCGCCGCAGGTGCTGGCCGGCTGAGCCCGCCAGAGCCAGCCGGCTATTGCACGGCGCGGGGGTCCCCCGGGCTGATTAGCCCACGTCAGATCGTGCCGTTGATCCCAGTCCATCAGTGGTCACCGACCGGTGACATCGACTGATGGAGAAACGGATGTCGCAGGAATCAAACACGCTGAGGCGCGCCGTCGCCCGGGTCGGCGGTGTGCTGTCGGCCGCTGGGCTGGCGGCACTGACCATGGTCGGTGGCGCGTCACCGGCTTCGGCCGCGGACGCACCGGTGGGCTGCGGTTACGGCACCGGCGGCCCCGCCGCGTCCACGCTGTGCTGGCTGGACATGAGCGCCTACAACGACGCACAGGCCAGCTCCGCCGCGGGCCAGAACATGAAAGTCACCCTGCCCGGCGGCTACACGATGACGTTCAACATCGTGAACCGGCCTGCGGGCGGCCCGGCGGTGCCCGTGGCCGCCTTCGCCGTGCCGACCAACGGAACGGCGTCGGCTATGGGCAACAGGGTCTACAAGAACATCCCGGGCAAGCCCGCGCTGTACACCAGGGTCAGCGGCGCCAACACGTTGACACTGCGGGACATCGTGGTCACGGACTCCGGCGGCGCACGCGTGAGTGGTTACGCGTTGGTGGGCGCCGACGCCGAGAACACCGGCGCCGAGAGCATCACCTGGACCTCGAACCAGCCGATCAACCAGGTGGCCTCGGTTCCCGGAACGCAGGGCTGCCAGGCGAGCACCGCCACCGGTTTCGGCACCAACACCGTGACCTGCACGGGCACCGGGGGAGCCGGCACGACCTGGGGCACGCTCGTGGTCAACTCGGTCGGCGCGACCACCTTCTCGCAGACCCTGCGGTCGAGCGCGGGCATCGAGGCCGTCGCGTTCGCGGTGCAGACCTCGAAGCTGACGCTGAACAAGCAGGTCACCGACCGGCGCCAGGCGAACGACTCGTTCGACATCTCGGTGACCTCGCCGGAGGGCACGACCGTGGGCACGGCCAGCACCGGGTTGTCGAACACCGCCACCACCGGCGCGCTGACCGTCCTGCCGCGTGCGGCCGGCCAAGGCTACACGCTCGGCGAGACAGGCCCGGCCGGCAACTACGACCAGTCCTGGGCCTGCACCAACGCCACCACAGGCAGCACGACTCCGCTCCCGTCGGGCACCGGCACCAGCGTGCAGGTCTCCCCGCAGCCGGGTGACGACATCTCCTGCACCCTGACCAACACCGGGCAGAAGACGGACCTGAGCCTCGCCAAGGAGGGCCCGGCGACCGCCGCGCCCGGCGACCTCGTCACCTACCGGTTGATCGTCACCAACCACGGCCCCGGGAACTCGACCGGCTACACCGTCAGCGACCGGCTGCCCGCCGGCCTGACCGGCATCACCACGACCACCCCGGGCTGCACCGTCAGTGGCCTGGACCTCACCTGCACCGGCGGTGAACTCGCCGCGGGTGACAGCGCGGTGATCGAGGTTTCCGGCATCGCCGACGGCAGCGTGAAGACGCTCTACAACACCGCGGTCGTCAAGTCCAACGAGATCGACACCGACCCGACCAACGACACCTCCAACGAGGTCACGACCGATGTGGTGCCGATGATGTCGCTGGCCGTCGCCGGTGGTGTGCTCGCACTCGGCGGTGGCGGCTACGCCCTCAGGCGGCGCCGTAGCAACGTCTGACCGGAGTGATCAGCAGGGCGGGCGGCCCACCTCCGGCGAGCCGCCCGCCATCCGCCGCGCCGGGACCCGCGGGCCCCGGCGCGATGCTCAAGCAACTGTCGCCGCAGGTGCTGGCCGGCTGAGCCGCTAGTCGCGGATGACGACGTCCACCGCGTCCCGGAACCGGTACGGGCGGTGGTCGAGCAGGTCGGGGAGTCGTTTGCGCAGCCGGGACAGCTCGGCGCGGACGGTGACGGTGCGGGAGGGGTCGCCGAACAGGCGGGCCGCGAGTTCGGTGGCGGTGAGCCCGGCCCGGTGGCGGGCCAGTTCGAGCAGGATGTCCCGGTGGCGCGGGGACAGCCGGTGCGTCCAGCTGCCCGTCTCACCCTCCACGACGAGGCTGGGACGACCGCCGGGGCGCGGGTCGAGCACGACGCGGGTGAGGGCGGGCCGTTCGTCGTCCACCGGCCGGACGAGGACGCCGTCGGGCAGGAGTTCCACGGTGCAGTGTCCCAGCGCGGGCAGCCACAGCCGGTCGGTGTCGAGGGCGCGGGGGAGCGGGACGCGGTCGACCGGGGGCAGTCCCTTGGCGGCGGCGACCCAGCCGGACCGGTCCAGCACCAGCGCCGGCCCGGGGACCTTCGGCAGCAGCGGCGCGGCCGTGGCGCGGAGCCGGTCGAGGGCGCAGCGGTGGTCTTCGCGGAGGCTCGCTTCGGCCAGGCCGGCGAGCGCGGTGACGAGGGCGAGGATCGCGGGGTGCGCGGTCGAGACCGGTCCGCTGATGTCCACCGCACCGAGCAGGGTGCCGTCCCGGGGGTCGCGGATCGGCGCGGCCGCGCAGGACCATTCGTGGTGGTTGCGCGCGTAGTGCTCGGTCGAGTGCACCTGGATCGGGCGGCGCTCGACGAGCGCGGTGCCGATGGCGTTGGTGCCGACGGTGTTCTCCGCCCAGCAGGCGCCGTCCACGAAACCCAGCCGGTCGGCCCGCCGGGCCACGCCGGGATGCCCTTCGCGCCACAGGACCAGCCCGTCGGCGTCCACGATCACCACGATGTGCCCGGTGTCCCCGGCGAGCGGCACGAGCCCGTCCCGCAGCGTCCGCACCGCCTTCCTGGTCAGGCCGCAGCCGGCGCGGCGCTCCTCCAGGTCACCGGGGGACACCGGATCCACGGCGGCCCGGTCCGGATCGACACCGTGGCGGCTGACGCGAAGCCAGGACTGCGAGATGACCGGGCGGGGCGCGGTGCCCGGCCGGTCCCCGGCCAGGACGAGGTCCTGTGCCCGGGCCACGTTCCGCGCGTACTGCCGCGGGTCGGCGGTGAACGGGTGGTGGCGCATGGCTCCCTGCCGGTCGCGTCGGTGATCCCAGCTCCCGGCAGGGAACCGCACCGGCGGCCAGGGCGGCAAGGGTTGCAGGGAGTTGCACGTCCCGTTCCCGCACCGCAACCCCCTGCAACGCTGGTCCTGCCGCTCCGGGCGCTCCTACGGTCGGCGTTCACACCGACCCGACCAGCTGAGGAGCGCCATGTCCCTGAACAGGCAGGCACTGTTGCGTGCCTATCGGAGGATGTCCGAGATCCGCGCGTTCGAAGACCGCCTCCACGAGGAGAACGCCACGGGCGACATCCCGGGGTTCATCCACCTCTACTCCGGTCAGGAGGCCATCGCGGTCGGCGTCTGCGAGAACCTCGCCGCGACCGACTACATCGGATCGACCCACCGCGGGCACGGGCACTGCATCGCGAAGGGCTGCGACATCGACGGCATGATGGCGGAGATCTTCGGCAAGGACGCCGGACTGTGCCACGGCAAGGGCGGATCGATGCACATCGCCGACCTCTCCGTCGGCATGCTGGGCGCCAACGCGATCGTCGGCGGCGCGCCCTCGCTCGCGATCGGCGCCGCGCTCAGCGCCAAGACGCTCGGCAACGGCGGGGTGGCCGCCTCGTTCACCGGTGACGGCGGGTCCAACCAGGGCACCGTGTTCGAGGCCATGAACATGGCCGTCGTCCTGAAGCTCCCGATCGTCTTCGTCATCGAGAACAACGGGTACGGCGAGGCCACCGGCACCGACTATGCGGTGGGCGCTCCCGACATCGCCGCGCGCGCGGCGTCCTTCGGCATGCCCGCGGTCACCGTGGACGGCACGGACTTCTTCGCCGTGCACGACGCTGCGCGGGAGGCTGTCGAACGGGCGCGCGCCGGTGGCGGCCCGACGACCATCGAGGCGCAGGCGCACCGGTGGTTCGGCCACTTCGAGGGGGACGCGCAGCTGTACCGGACGCCCGAGCAGGTCGCGGAACTGCGCGCCACGCAGGACCCGCTGCGGATCTTCCGCAGCCGGGTGGACGCCAGGAAGGTGAAGGCGGCCGAGTTCGACGCGATCGACGAGGAGTCCCGCGCCCGGGTCGACGCGGCCGTGGCGAAGGCCCGCGCGGCCGCGTACCCGCCCGCGGAGAACCTGCTGACCGACGTCTACGTCTCGTACTGAGAAAGGGAAATCCCATGGCCACGTCGAAGAAGACGTACCGCGAGGCGATCAAGGACGCTCTCGCTCAGGAGATGGCGCGCGACGCCGCGGTGGTGCAGATCGGCGAGGACCTGCGCGGCGGCCAGGCAGGCACCAACCCCGACCTGGAGACCAAGAAGATCGAGGCGTTCGGCGGCGTGCTGGGCGTCACCAAGGGACTGTGGACCGAATTCGGGTCCGACCGGGTGATCGACACCCCCATCACCGAGTCGGCGATCATCGGGATGGCGGCGGGGGCCGCGCTCACCGGGCTGCGCCCGGTCGCCGAGCTGATGTTCATGGACTTCTTCGGGGTCTGCTACGACGCGCTCTACAACCAGGCCGCGAAGTTCCGGTACATGTTCGGCGGCAAGGCCCGCACCCCGATGGTGGTGCGCGGCATGATCGGCGCCGGGTTCTCCGCCGCCGCCCAGCACTCGCAGTCCCCGTACAACGTGTTCGCCGCGGTGCCGGGCCTGAAGGTGGTCGCGCCGTCCAACGCCTACGACGCCAAGGGACTGCTGATCCAGGCGATCCGGGACGACGACCCGGTCGTGTTCTGCGAGCACAAGACGCTCTACGACCAAAAGGCCGAGGTGCCCGACGAGGCCTACACCCTCCCGTTCGGCGTCGCCAACTACACCCGCGAAGGCGACGACGTCACCGTGATCGCCTTGTCGGCCATGGTGAACCGGGCCAACGAGGCGGCCGACAAGCTCGCCGCCGAAGGCATCTCCGTCGAGGTGGTCGACCCGCGCACGGTGTCCCCGCTGGACGAGGAAGGCGTGCTGGAATCGGTGGCCTCCACCGGACGGGTCGTGATCGTCGACGAATCCGCCGCCCGCTGCGGTTTCGGCCACGACCTCGCGGCGTTGATCGCGACCAAGGCGTTCGGGTCGCTGCGCGCGCCCATCGAGCTGGTCACCCCGCCGCACACGCCGGTGCCGTTCTCGCCGGCGCTGGAGCAGGCGTGGCTGCCGAGCGCGGCGCGGATCGAAGCCGCCGTCCGCAAGACGCTGGCGGTCTGATCATGAGCGACATCAAGCTGATCGAGATCCCGAAGTGGGGCCTGTCCATGGAGGAAGGCACCGTGACCGCGTGGCGGCTGGCGGAGGGGGCCGGCTTCCGCAAGGGCGACCTGCTGTGCGAGGTCGAGACGAGCAAGATCACCAACGAGATGGAGGCGCCGTTCGACGGCGTGCTCCGGCGCGTCCTCGCGCGGCCTGGTCAGACGCTGCCGGTCGGCGCGCCGATCGCGGTCTCGGCCCCGGAAAGCGTGAGTGACGACGAGATCGAGCGGTTCCTCGCCCAGCACGGGACCAGCGCGCAGGGGGACACCGCGCCGGTCGTGGCCAACGGTGACGGTGCGAGCCTCGCCGATCCGGTGCCGGTCCGTCCCGCCGGTCCGGAGCCGGGTCCGGCGGGGGACACGGTCGTGCCGGCGGAGTTGCGGGGGCGGACCGGTGCGGACGTCTTCGCCACGCCCCACGCCCACCGGCTCGGCCGGGAGCTGGGGATCGACCTGGCGAAGGTGCCGGGCAGCGGGCGTGACGGCCGGATCTCGGTCGCCGACGTCCACGCCGCGATCGGCGCGGCCGGTGGGCGGGTCGCGCCCGCGCCCGCACCGCCGCGCCCCACCGTGCCGGGACGGTCCAGCCAGGACGACAGCACTGTGCCCGCCACCCCGGTGGCCCGCCGTCTGGCCGCGCGACTGGGCATCAACCTGCACGACTGCCGCATCACCGGCTCCCGCGGCCGGGTGTGCGAGGCGGATGTCCGGGAGGCCGAGCGCAGGTTCGGCCTGACAACAGTGTCCGAGCCCGCCGCTCCCGCCGAGAGCGGCGCGCAGGTCGAAACCGTGCCGTTGTCGGCGATGCGCAAGGAGATCGGGCGGCGCCTGCAGACCTCGAAGCAGACCGCGCCGCACTTTCGGGTGAGCGTCGACCTGGAGATCGACGAGCTGCTGGCGTTGCGCGAGCGGATCAACGCGACCGTGCCGAAGGTGAAGCTGTCGGTCAACGACTTCCTGATCAAGGCCTGCGCGGCCGCGCTGCGGCGGGTGCCCGACGTCAACGTGCAGTTCGACGAGAGCACGCAGGCCGTGCTCCGGCACTCCGCGGCCGACATCTCGGTCGCCGTCGCGCTCCCCGGCGGCCTGGTCACCCCGATCGTCCGGGCGGCGGAGGGCAAGTCGCTCGCCGAGATCTCGGCCGAGGTGCACGGCCTGGTCACCAAGGCCAAGACCGGCAGGCTGCGGCCCGAGGAGTTCCAGGGCGGCACGTTCACGATCTCCAACCTGGGCATGTACGGGGTGAAGGAGTTCGACGCGATCATCAACCCGCCGCAGGGCGCGATCCTCGCCGTCGGCGCCGGCCGGCCGTGCCCGGTCGTCGCCGGTGGGGAGGTCGTCGTGCGCACGGTGCTGACCGCCACGTTGTCCTGCGATCACCGCGTGATCGACGGCGCGCTGGGCGCGGAGTTCCTGCGGGAGCTCAAGCGTCTCGTCGAGTCGCCCGCCCTGATGCTCGTCTAGGAGGACTGCCATGAGCGAGAAGTACGACGTCCTCGTCATCGGCAGCGGCCCGGGTGGTTACGTCGCCGCGATCCGCGCCGCCCAGCTGGGGCTGCGCACCGCGGTCGTCGAGCGCGACCGGCTCGGCGGCATCTGCCTGAACTGGGGGTGCATCCCCACCAAGGCGATGCTGCACGGGGCGGACGTCGCGCACACCCTGGCCAACCTCGAGCCGCTCGGGTTCCGCGCCACCGGGGTCACCTTCGACATGGCCGGGCTGGTGGAGTTCAGCCGCTCGGTGTCGGAGCGGTTGTCGAACGGGATCGGCTACCTGCTGAAGAAGAACGGCGTGGACGTGATCACGGGAACGGCCCGGTTGGCGGGCCGGGGCGAGATCGACGTCGCCGCCGACGGTGCGCTCACCCGCTACCAGGCGGACCACACGATCCTCGCGACCGGGGCCCGGCCGCGCTCGATCCCCGGGGTGGCGCCCGACGGCGACCGCGTGTGGACCTACTTCCAGGCGCTGACGCCGCCGTCGCTGCCGAGTTCGCTGCTGGTCGTCGGGTCCGGCGCGATCGGCGTGGAGTTCGCCAGCCTCTACCGGGACCTCGGGACCGCGGTGACGCTCGTCGAGGCGATGCCGCGCATCATGCCGGCCGAGGACGCCGCGGTCGCCGAGCACGTCCGCAAGCGGTTCACGGACCGGGGCATCACCGTCCACCAGGGAGCGGCGGTGTCCGGTGTGGACGCCGGGATCGACGCGGTCACCACGACCCTCACCCTCGCCGACGGGTCGGAGGAGAAGATCACCACCGAGCGGGTGCTGGTTGCGGCGGGCATCCAGGGCAACGTCGAGGATCTCGGGCTGGAGGAGGCCGGGGTCGAGGTGGACCGCGGGTTCGTCCGGACCGACGAGTGGTGCCGGACCACCGCGTTCGGCGTCTACGCGATCGGTGACGTCGCGGGCGCGCCGTGCCTGGCCCACAAGGCCAGTCACGAAGGCGTGCTGTGCGTGGAGAAGCTGGCCGGGGTCGAGCACGTCCGGCCGCTCGACCGGCGGCGGGTGCCGGCCTGCACCTACGCGCGGCCGCAGGTCGCGCACCTGGGCCTGACCGAGGAGCAGGCGCGCGCCACCGGGCGGAGCCTGCGGGTCGGCAGGTTCGACTACACCGCTTCGGGCAAGGCGCTGGCGATCGGCGAGGGCGACGGGTTCGTCAAGACCGTGTTCGACGCCGACACCGGGGAACTGCTCGGCGCGCACATGGTGGGCCCGGAGGTGACCGAGCAGATCCAGGGGTTCGGGATCGCCCAGTCCCTCGAAGCGACCACGGAGGATCTCGCCGAGGTCGTGTTCGCCCACCCGACGCTGTCCGAAGCGATGCACGAATCGGTCCTGTCCGCTCTGGGGCGCTCGCTCAACAGCTGACCAGCCCGGTTCCCCTGCCGCGCCGCGACCCGGCTCCGGCGCGGCAGGGGAACTGTCCACGTTCCGGAGGTGCCCGATGGACCGTCCCAGCCGGAAGCTGCTGCGGCTCGAGGTCCGCAACAGTGAGACGCCGATCGAGAAGAAGCCGTCCTGGATCAAGACCCGCGCGAAGATGGGGCCGGAGTT
>NZ_JBEXTX010000171.1:0-11851 GCF_040614175.1 Amycolatopsis sp. NPDC006131 | reverse complement strand
GCACTGGTCTCGCTGCGGCGGCGTGCGAGGCGGAGAAGCGCGGCCGCGCACTGGTCTCGCTGCGGCGACGCGCGAGGCGGAGAAGCGCGGCCGCGCACTGGACTCGCTGCGGCGGCGTGCGAGGCGGAGAAGCGCGGCCGCGCACTGGACTCGCTGCGGCGGCGCGCGAGCCGGAGGGCTCACCGGGCCCGGCGGCGCACTGCGTCGGCCGCCGGGTGCAGGAGTTCCGTGTCCGGCTCGACTGGCTCCCCGGCTCTCCGCTCTCCCGCTCGATTGGCTCCCCGGCTCTCCGGCTCGACCAGCTCGCTGGCGCGCTGGCTCGACCGGCTATTCCGGCGTTTCAGTTCCGGCGCTCCGGCCGGACGCCGCGCGGTTGCGGCTCTGGGCATTCCAGCTCTGGACGTTGCGGCCCTTCGCCCGCGGCCTTCCGGCACTGCGGTGCTGTGCGGTCTCCCGGCGCTCCGGCCTCCCGGCGCTCCGGCCTCCCGATGCTGCGGCGCTTTCGGCGCTCCGGCTCCCGGCGCTGCGACCTCTCGGCCCTCCGGCCAAAGCCGTCCGGCGCTCCAGCCTCGCGCCCCGGTGCGCCCCCGGCTATGCCCATCCACGAGCCCGGCCGCGATCTCGCGGTGCACCCACCCACCCGTGATCGCGCCCGGGCAAGGTATTCGCGCCGATGCGCCGCCTCCGTCGGGCCGAACCGCGCTCAGGCCAGCTTGTGCAGCCGCTCGATCGCCTCGTCCAGCACCTCGTCCCGCTTGCAGAACGCGAACCTCAGCACGTGCCGCCACTCCGCCGGGTTGTCCGTGAACACACTCACCGGCACGGCTGCCACCCCGACCCGCTCCGGCAGCTGCCACGCCAGCTCGGCAGCGTCCGTGAAGCCCAGCGGCCGCACGTCCGCGCACACGAAGTACGTGCCGAGACTCGGCCGCACCCTGAAGCCCGCCGCCGCGAGGCCCGCCGACAGCCGGTCGCGCTTGGCCGCCAGCGAAGTCCGCAGCGACTCCACCCACGGCAGTTCGTGGTCGAGCGCATGCGCGACGGCCGGCTGCAACGGCCCGCCGGACACGAAGGTCATGAACTGCTTCGCCGCCCGCACCGCCGCCACCAGTTCCGGGCTGCTGCACACCCAGCCGATCTTCCAGCCGGTGCAGTTGAACGTCTTGCCCGCGCTGGAGATCGACACCGTCCGGTCCCGCATCCCCGGGAACGCGGCCAGCGGCACGTGCTCGGCGTCGTCGAAGACCAGGTGCTCGTACACCTCGTCGGTGACAGCGATCAGGTCCCGTTCCCGGCACAGGTCGGCGATCGCCGACAGCTCCTCGCGCGTGAAAACGGTTCCCGTCGGGTTGTGCGGCGAGTTCACCAGGATCGCGCGCGTCGCCGGGGTGACCGCGGCCCGCAGCGCGTCGAGGTCGAGCGCGAACCGCCCGTCCGCACCCTCCACCAGCGAGACCACCCGCCGGGTCGCTCCCGCCATCGCGACCGCCGCCGCGTACGAGTCGTAATACGGCTCGATCACGATGACCTCGTCGCCAGGCTCGGTCAGCGCCAGCAGCGTCGCGGAGATGGCTTCGGTGGCGCCGGCGGTGACGAGGATCTCGTTGTCCGGGTCGTAGGACAGCCCGTAGCGCGCCCGGTGGCGTGCGATCGCCGCCCGCAGTTCCGGCCGCCCTGGCCCGGGCGGGTACTGGTTCGCGCCGCCGAACAGCGCGTTCTTCGCGGCGTCGAGCATTCCGGACGGTCCGTCGGTGTCCGGGAAGCCCTGGCCGAGGTTGACCGCTTCGGTGCGCACGGCGAGCGCGGTCATCTCCGCGAAGATGGTCGACGTGAACGGCCGCAGCCGGGGGACGAGAGCTGGTTCGCGCATAATGGCCGATCCTCACGGACAATGGGGTCGTGGAGCAACTGACCCCCGCTGACATCGGCCTTCCCCCGGTCCCGGACCAGGAGGGCAAGCGGCGGGCGCTGCGCCGGATGAAGCTGGTGGCGCTCGCCTTCCTGCTCGGCGCGACCGTGATCTTCCTGTTGACGACGTGGGCGCAGTCGGCCGGCTGGCCGGGCTGGGTCGGCTACGTGCGGGCCGCCGCCGAGGCGGGCATGGTCGGCGCGCTGGCGGACTGGTTCGCCGTGACCGCGCTGTTCCGGCGACCGCTCGGCCTGCCGATCCCGCACACCGCGATCATCCCCAGCAAGAAGAACATGATCGGCAGCAGCCTCGGCGAGTTCGTGGGCACGAACTTCCTGTCCGAGCACGTGGTCCGCGACAAGCTGCAGCGCGTCCAGGTCTCCCGGCGCTTCGGCGAGTGGCTGGCCAAGCCGGAGAACGCCGAGCGGGTCACGTCCGAACTGGCCACCGTCGTGCGCGGTGTCGTGACGGTGCTCAAGGACGAGGACGTGCAGGCCGTCATGGAGCAGGCGGTGGTGCGGCGGGTCGTCGAGCAGCCGTGGGGCCCGCCGCTGGGCAAGCTGCTGGAGCAGGTCTTCGCCGACGGCGCGCACTACAAGCTCGTGGACCTGATGTGCGACCGCGCGTACGAGTGGGTGCGCGACAACCACGCCACTGTGCTGCGCGTGGTTTCCGACCGCGCCCCGAGCTGGTCGCCCAAGTTCGTCGACGCGATGCTGGCCGACAAGGTGTACGGCGAGGTCCTGTCGTTCGCGTGGGCCGTGAAGACCGACGTCAACCACCCGATGCGCTTGGCCCTGGACAAGTTCCTCGGCGAGTTCGCCCAGGACCTCCAGAACGACGCGGAGACCATGGCCCGCGCCGAGCAGGTCAAGCAGCAGATCCTCGACCACCCCGACGTGCAGAAGCTGATCGGTTCGGCGTGGAGCACCGCGAAGGGCATGCTGCTCAACGCGGCCGAGGACCCGTCGAGCGAGCTGCGCCGCCGCGTCCGCGAGGGCCTGCGGAACCTGGGCGAGCGCCTGGTGACCGACGAAGGCCTCGGCGGCAAGGTCGACGGTTGGGTGCAGGGCGCCGCTGCCTACGTGGTGCGCAACTACTCCACCGAGATCACCACGATCATCACCGACACCGTCGAGCGCTGGGACGCGGAGGAGACCTCGCGAAAGGTCGAACTGCAGGTCGGCCGGGACCTCCAGTTCATCCGCATCAACGGCACCGTCGTCGGCGCACTCGCCGGCCTGGTGATCTACACCGTGGCCCAGCTGCTGTTCTGACCTACCGCGGCCCGACGGTTCCGCCCTGCACGGCGCGGCGTCAGGACAGCCGATGACACGCCCGGCTGGTGGCAGCCAAGCGCGTCCGGCTGCCCCGCAGGACGGTGGAGGCGTGTTTCGGCAGCCGACACGGCGCAGCAGATGCGCTGACCTGCATCTTTCCGGGTTGTCCACAGGTGGACGAGTTGTCCACAGGTGTGCTGTGGGCAACTCCACCGGGTGTTCAGGCCCGGCGTTCGCGCCAGCTGCGCGCCTTCTCCCGGTTGCCGCACACCTGCATGGAGCACCAGGTGCGTGAGCGGTTGCGGGATTCGTCGTAGAACGCCCAGCGGCAGTCGTCCGCCGGACAGATCTTCACCCGCGTCCACTGCCCGAGCACCGCCAACCTGGCGGCCGCGGCCATCACGGCACCGACCGCGTCGCGGGTGACCAGGGCCGGCCCGCCGACGGCCAGTTCGATCGTGACCGGAACCGCCAGCGGCGACGCGTCCAGGGTGTCGCCGACCGCGGCGCGCAGGGCCGTGCGGGCGGACCGCGCCGCGGACACCGGGCCCGCTTCCAGCCCGCGTTCATGGCTCCAGGCGCGCCACGAGGCTGCGTTCGTGAGCACATCAGTGTCGTCCTCCACGTCGAGGGTATTGAGGAAATCCACCACGAGGGACACGTCCGTCGAGCTCACGTCACCAGTGTAAGCCGGACGGTGGTTGCGGACGTGTCGCGTAACTTGCATACTCCTTTCACTGGTTATCCGCTTGCTGGCCGTTCGAGTGCTGGAGGAATCGCATGGGTGCCGTTCCGAAACTGGGCGCGATCGTTCTCGACTGCCCGGATCCGGTGGAGCTGGCCGGGTTCTACGCGCGGTTGCTGGACCTGCCGCAGCCGAAGGTGGACGACGACAGCTGGGTGGTCCTCGACGGTCTGGATGGAGTCCGGGTCTCCTTCCAGCGCGTCGAGTCCTACCGTGCGCCGGAGTGGCCGGGGCAGGATGTTCCGCAGCAGCTCCACCTGGACCTGGACGTGACGGATCTCGAAGCGGCCCACAGCCGCGCCTTGTCGCTGGGCGCGAAAATGCTCGACGACGCATCGAGGTTCCGGGTCTACGCCGATCCGGCCGGTCACCCGTTTTGTCTCTGTGCCTGCTGACCTCCTGGAACAAGTAGTCGAGGGGCGCTGCTGGACCGGGTGGCCGATCCGGTCCGTGTCCCCCGGGCCTCACCTCTTCGCCGTCACGGAACACCAGTCCTGCTGGAGCCGTGTCGCGCCTTTCGCCGAGAGGCGACCGCTGGATCGCCCGCTCGAGCCCCCAGCGCTTGCCACTCCCACTCGCGCTGGGGGTTCTTGCTATACACCGGGTGTATAGACAGTGACTCTACACCGTGTGTATAGTCCTGTCCATGGCGATCGGACAAACACTTCTCGGCCTGCTCGAGGCGGGCCCCCGGCACGGCTACGAGCTCAAACGCGCGTACGACGAGCGTTTCGGCCACGACCGGCCGCTGCACTACGGGCAGGTGTACGCCACGCTGGCGCGCCTGCTCCGCAACGGCCTGGTCACCGAGAGCGGGGTCGAGCCGGGCGGTGGTCCGGAGCGCAAGAGCTACGCGATCACCGATGCCGGGATCACCGACGTCGAGCAGTGGCTCAGCACTCCGGAGAAGCCGGAGGCGTACCTGCAGAACACGCTGTACACCAAGGTCGTGCTCGCGTTGATGTCCGGTCGCGACGCGGCGACGGTGCTCGACACCCAGCGCGCCGCGCACTTGAAGGTCATGCGCGAGCTGACCCGCCGCAAAGCCGAGGGCGACCTCGCGGACACGCTGATCTGCGACCACGCGCTGTTCCACCTGGAAGCGGACCTGCGCTGGCTCGAACTGACCGCGGCCCGCCTCGACGAGCTCGCCGGGCAGGTGAAGGCATGAGCCTGCTCAGTGCCACCGGTCTGCGCAAGTCGTTCGGGCCCACCGAGGCGTTGCGCGGCGCCGACTTCGAGATCGACGCGGGGGAGATCGTCGCCGTCATGGGGCCGTCCGGGTCGGGCAAGTCCACGCTCCTGCACTGCCTGGCCGGGATCGTGCCGCCGGACGACGGCCGGGTCGTCTACCGCGAGCGCGACCTGGCGAGCCTGTCCGACGGAGACCGATCTTCGTTGCGCCGCAGCGAGTTCGGGTTCGTCTTCCAGTTCGGCCAGCTCGTCCCCGAGCTGTCGTGCCTGGAAAACGTCGCGCTGCCGCTGCGGCTGGGCGGGATGAAGCGCAAGCCGGCCGAGGCCTCGGCGCGGGCGGCTCTCGACCGGTTCGAGCTCGGTGACCTCGCAGGCAAGCGGCCCGGTGAGGTGTCCGGCGGCCAGGGGCAGCGGGTGGCGATCGCGCGGGCCCTGATCACCACGCCGAAGGTCGTCTTCGCGGACGAGCCGACGGGAGCGCTGGACTCCCTCAGCGGCGAACGCGTGATGCGCCTGCTTGTGGCGGCGGCGAAGGAGCTGAGCACCGCGGTAGTGCTGGTCACGCACGATGTGCGGGTAGCGGCGTACTCCGACCGCGAGGTCATCGTCCGGGACGGCCGGACACCGGAGCGGGTGGCCGTCCCGTGAGCTGGCTCAACGACTTCGCGCTGGGCTTCCGGCTGGCCGTCGGGGGCGGCCGGACGTTCCGCGCCAACCTGCCCCGTCTGGTGCTGACCACGATCGGCATCGGTCTGTCGCTGGCGATGCTCCTGCTGCTCGCGAGCACGATCAACGCCCTGAGTGAGCGAAGCGACCGAATCGCCGCGCGCGAACCGGCGGCCGTGGACGGGCCCGCGTCGCTGTACCTGTCTTCCAACTTCACCCCGGTGGGAGACCGGACGTTGACGATCACCTGGCTGGACGCCGTCGGCCCGGACGCGCCGGTTCCACCCGGTCTGGTCGCGATCCCGCAAGCCGGTGAAACGGTCCTGTCGCCGGCGCTCGCGGAGCGGCTCGCGGTGGACCCGTTGCTGCAGCAGCGATTCCCGGGTCGCGTGGTCGGCACCATCGCACCGGAGGGGCTCGCCGGCCCGGACGAGTTGTTCGCCTACGTCGGCACCACTGGTATCCGTGCCGCGAACGGGGGAGTCGCGGTCACCGGTTTCGGGGCGGGCGGGGCACCGGGCTCCTCGTCCCCGCAGCTGGTCTTCCTGCTGATCGTCGGCGTTGTCGTGCTGCTCATCCCGATGCTCGTCCTGCTCAGCGCGGCGAGCCGGATCGGCGGTGCGGAGCGTGAGCGGCGGCTGTCCACGCTCCGCCTCGCGGGCGCGCGGCGCGGGCAGGTGCACCGGATCGCCGCCGGCGAATCGCTGGCCGGCGCCTTGGCCGGCGGCGTGCTGGGCCTGGCCATCTACTTCGCGGTGCGGGGGTCGGCCGCGGGGCTGGAGTTCGAGGGGATCACCGTCTTCCGCCCGGACTTCGTGCCGGGCTGGCCACTGGGGGTGGTGGTGGCTCTGCTCGTCCCGGTGCTCGCGGTCGGGCCGGCTTGGTTCGGGTTGCGGCGGCTCGTCGTCGAACCGCTCGCGGTCCTGCGAAACGCGAAGCCGGAGCGCAGACGGCTGTGGTGGCGGCTGGTCCTGATCGCGCTCGGTGTCGTGCTTCTGCTGCCGGACAAGCTGCTGGGAGTGTCGTCCCGTCCGGCCAGCACCCTGCCGTTCCTGCTCGCCGGGTCGACGCTCCTGCTGATCGGCGTGCCCGCGGTCATGCCGTGGATCACCGACTTGGTGGTGCGGCGGATCCGGGGCGGGAGCCCGGCGTGGCAACTGGCCGTCCGGCGGCTGCAGCTCGACAGCGGCACGCCGACCGTGTCGTGGCAGGCGTGGTGGTCGTGCTGGCCGGGGTCATCACGCTGCAGACGATGATCGGCTCGGCCGCCGCGGACGCGGATCGCGCTCGGGTCGCCACCGGTACCGGGACCGGGAACCTCAGCGTCACCGACGACGCCGAAGCGGAGGCGATGCGCCTGCTCGAGGGGACGCCAGGGCTGGTCGGCGCGTACCCGATCCAACGGCTGGCGGCGCGCCCTGGGACCGGCGGGCCGGTGGAATCGCTGGTCGCGCCGTGCCCGGTGCTGGAGCGCCTCTTCGGAACGTCCGGGTGTGTCGACGGCGCCGTGTACGTCGTGGCCGGGTCGGGAGTCCAGCCAGGTTCGACCATGACCGTGGACGAAACGCCGTTCACGGTCCCGGCGGAAGCGGCGCCCATCTCTCCCGGCACCGCTGGCGTCGCCCACGGTGTCGGCCTGGCGGTGACGCCGGCAGCCGCGAGCGCCCAGCACCTGCCGGACGGCGGGCGGATGATCGAGCTCCTCCTCACTCCAGGCGAGACGAGTGCCCTGGACCGGGTCCGGGCCGCGCTCGGGCCGCTCGGGTGGCAGGCGACGGCGTACAGCGAGGACGAGTACTACGGCGGGGGGAACGATTTCCTGGCCGCGGTCGACAGGCTGCTCTACACCGGCGGTCTGCTGGGACTCGTCATCGCGGCGGTCAGTCTGCTGGTGCTGCTGGCCGGGCAGCTGAGCGAACGGCGGAGAGCCTTCGCGGCGATGCACGCGTCCGGTGTGCCGCTGCCGGTCCTGGGACGGTCACTGCTCTGGCAGAACGCGATCCCGCTCGTGTTCGGGGTCGTGGTCGCCGTGGCGGTGGCGATCGGCACCGGCGCCCTCCTCGTGCGGCTGCTGGGCGCGGACATCAGCCTGCACGTGGACGCGGGCTTCATCGGTGTCACCGCCGTGACGGCGGTGGTCCTGGTATTCGCGGTGACCGGCGCGGCGTTGCCCGCGCTCCGGGCGGTCACCAGAGTGGAGGCGCTGCGAGCGGAATGACGAGCTCCGGGCGGGAAACTGGCGGACCCCACTCCCGGCGGGCCGGATCATGCGTAGGGTGGCATACGTGATTTGTCCGAAGTGTCAAAACGTGATGCGGACCGTGAACAAGAACGGCATCCACATCGAGCAGTGTGAAGGCTGCCGGGGCATCTTCCTGGACCGCGGCGAGTTGGAGCAGATCGTGGGCGCGGAGAGCGCTTACTACGGCGGGCCCGCCGCTGCTCCGCCGCCGTACCAGGGGGCGGCCGGGCACACCGCGCCGTACCGGGACTCGCCGCGCCCGTACGGCGGCCACGGGCACACCGACTCGCCCCGGCCGTACCGGGGTGGGCACGGCTACTCCGATTCGCCCCGGCCGTACCAGGGCGGCGGGTACTACTCGGATTCGCCGCGCCCGTACGGCCACCGCGGTCACCGCAAGCGGAGCTTCCTCGAGCAGCTCTTCGACTGACACATGCCGGAAGCGATGCTGGATCCCCGCATCTGCCCTCGATGCGGGGACCTGGCTGAGGTCCCGGCCGTGGAGGGCGACGTCCGGTGGTGCCACCGGTGTGGTCACCGCTGGCCCTTCCGGCGGTTGCCGCTGTTCGCGCTGACCGGACCGAGCGGGGCGGGGAAGTCCACCGTCGGCCCGGCCCTGGTCGAGCGGCTCGGCGGGCGGGTCACGGTGCTGGAGCAGGACGTGCTGTGGGTGGCCGGCCTCCGCGACGACGTGAACGGGCACCCGACGTTCCGGGGCACCTGGCTGCGCATGGCCGCGATGGTGCACCAGAACAGCCGCCCGGTCGTGCTGTGCGGCACCGTGGTGCCCCCGGAGTTCGAGACGCTGCCCGAGCGTGCGCTGTTCAGCGAGATCCACTACCTCGCACTGGTCGCCGAGTCGGAGGTGCTCGCCCGGCGGCTGCGGGCGCGCCCCGCCTGGCGCGGCTGGGACGAACCACGCATCGCCGAGATGCTCGAGTTCAACACGTGGCTGCACAAGAACGCCGACACCCTCGACCCGCCGGTCACCCTCTTCGACACGACGACCGCGCCGCTCGCCGCGAGCGTCGAGCACGTCGCGAGCTGGGTCGAAAGCCGGTTGCCGTAGCGCGACGACCGACGGTGGGTCGCGGCCGTCGGGCTGGATGCGGAGTGACCGAGGGCTGGGTGCTGTGGGCTCGGCTGTGGAGCCGGCAAACGGCGTGCTCGCCGCTGGGGAGGTGGCTGGTGGTTGGCGCGTGGTGTGCGCTGGCTATCGGTGATCGCTAGCGGGTGTGCCTGGTGGGTTGTCGGTGGTTGCTGGCGGGGGTGCGTCGGGTGTTGGTTGCCGGAGGTCGTTCTGGGGTGCGCGGAGTGCGGGCCTCGTCGTTACGCGCAGGGAGTGCTCCGGGATCGCGGGGGTCGTCGCTGGCAGAGCGCGCCGCGGGCCAGTCGGCGGCCGCCTGATCTATTGCAGCGGCCAGCGGTGGTCGCCGTCGGGGTCGTCCAGCCAGAATTCCTGGTGCTGGGGCGTCACGGTCATCCCGAAGCGCTGCCGGGCTGGCTTGCCGAGCGCGGTCCACTGCCGGTAGGCGGCCTCGGTCAGATCCCACAGCCGTCGCGGGCCGCCCTGGGCCACCGTCGTTCGGTCGGCGTGCGTTGTCACCCGCGCCCAGGAACCGTCGCTGTGCAGGAGGAACGCGTCCTCGCCGCGGAACACCGGCACCACCCCCGGCAGCGCCAGCCCGGCGAAGAACTCGAACCGGCTCGACGGGTGCAGGACCACCTCCGCGGACAGTTCCGTGGGGCGCGCGGGCCCGGCGATCTCCGGCAGCGACGCCGGATCCGCGAGACGGTGCGCCCGCAGCGGCATGAACCGGCCGTCGCGGCTCAGCACGCGGCCCCGTGCGACCGGGCCGGGCATCACGATCAGCCGCACCAGGCCGGCGCCGATCGGACGGTTCAGGGTGGTCACCACGATCGCCCCGCGCGTCGCCTGCTCCAGCCACGTGATCGGCACCTCCGACACCGAACACGTGCACAACACGCGGTCGTACGGCGCACCGTCCGGCAAGCCTTCCGCGCCGTCCTGGACCGCGACCGTCGGGTGGTACCCGCACAGCGACAGGCGTTCCGAAGCGAGCCGCACCAGCTCCTCGTCCACATCCACTGTGGACACCAGCGACGAGCCGAGCCGTTCGGAGAGCAGGGCGGCGTTGTAACCGGTGCCGGTGCCGATCTCCAGCACCCGGTGCCCGCTGTGCACCGACAGCTCCTCGAGCATCACCGCCATGATCCCAGGCATGCTCGACGAGCACGTCGGGTTGCCACGCACCACGCCCTCCCGGCGAGCGCGCTCCCACGCGCTCGGATCGCCGTCGAGCTGCGTGACCAGGACCTGGTCGGCGTAGACGTGGTCGAGCCAGTCCCCATCGGTGCGGTCGACGGCGCGCCAGCCACCGGGCTGGGATAGGAAGTACCGGGGCACGAAGGCATGCCGCGGCACCCGCCGGAACGCGTCCAGCCAGGCCGGATCGGTGATCATGCCGTCCCGGCGCAGCGACTCGGCCAGCTGGCGTCGGCGGCGTGCCGTGCTGTGCACACCCCCACCGTAACGGGTGACTCAAGTAACACCCGATGGTTGCAAGCAGGGTGCTTGCAATAGCTAGCACCCGCGCGTACCGTTGAAATCGTCGCGAGGAGATGGACTGACATGTCGGAGGACAACGGCCACGAGAACTCGGCGGGCGGACCGGTGGAGAAGGTCGCCGACATCGCCTCCGGGATCGGCGAGTACATCCGCCAGCAGCGCAACAACGCGAAGATCTCCTTGCGGCAGCTGGCAAAGCTCGCCGGAGTGTCCAATCCGTACTTGAGCCAGATCGAGCGCGGGGTGCGCAAGCCCAGCGCGGAGATCCTGCAGCAGATCGCCAAGGGGCTGCGGATCTCCGCGGAAGCGCTCTACGTGCAGGCCGGAATCCTCGACCTGCCCAACGGTGGACCGGTGACCGACGCGATCCGCGCGGACGCCGAGCTCACCGAGCGGCAGAAGCAGGTCCTGCTCGACGTGTACGAGTCGTTCCGCCGGGAGAACGCGGCGGCGGGCGGCGATCGAGGACAAGCAACCGTCATCGCCAAGGAGTGAGCACAATGCCCAGCACCAAGACCGCCATCGAACAGCTCCGCACCCCGCTGCTGGCCGCCCTGGGCGCCGGCAACCTGGCCGGCCAGGCCGTGGTCGACGCCGTGGGCAAGGCCCGCGAGCGGGTCGTCGAGGGCAGCGAGGTGGCGCGGAAGAACATCGAGGAGCTGCCGACCGAGGTGACCACCCTGCGGGAGAAGCTCGACCCGACCGAGCTGCGCAAGCTGATCGACGAGTACACCGAGGCCGCGCTCAAGCTGTACAACAAGCTGGCCGAGACCGGTGAGCAGGCGTGGGACAAGTTCCTCGCCGAGCCGCGCGTGAAGAGCGTGGTCGAGCAGGTCGAGGAGGCGCTGACCACCGCGCAGGAGCGGGTCGGCGAGGTGAGCACCGAGGCGCGCGAGAAGGTCGAGGACGTGCTCGGCCTGGTCGCGAAGCGGACCCGCGCCGGTGGCGAGAAGGTCGCCGAGGCGGCGGACGACGTCGCGGACCGGATTGAGGACGAGGTCAAGGAGGAGCAGGCCAAGCCGGCCCCCAAGACCGCCACGACGAAGGCCCCGGCCACCCGCCGGAGCACGACGCCGGCCAAGCGCCCGGCGAACGCGACCACGCCGAAGACGACCAAGTAGACCAAGCCGCACGCCCGGGTGGGCGGCCACCATGCGCGAGGCGCATGGCTGGGCAGCCGCCGCAGGCAACTCGCAAAGCCCACCGGCCGCGCCGAGCACCGCTC
>NZ_JBEXTX010000170.1:0-11864 GCF_040614175.1 Amycolatopsis sp. NPDC006131 | reverse complement strand
AAGACTATTACGCCCGAGTGATTTACACAACAAAACTGCCACCCCCGGTGGGGCGCCGGGGTACGCACCCCCGGCCCCGCCCGACGGCAGCATTGAGACCACAATAATCCGTACACTAGTGTTCAGGTTATCGCGCTGAATGGGGGACATCGATGCCCGTGGTCGTTGTGGATGGTCTGCATCTGCACTACGAGGTGAGCGGCCTGGGAGAGCCGCTCGCCCTGGTCCACGGGTCCTGGGATGACCTGCACGGCTGGGACGAACTGGTTCCCCACCTCGCCCACCACTTCCGCGTGGTCCGTTACGACCGGTGAGGCCATGGCGCCAGCGACCGGCCGGCAGGACAGGGCCGGATCGGCGAGGACGTGACCGACCTGGCGGGCATCGTCGATCGGCTCGAGTTGCGCCCCGCCCACATCGTCGGCCACTCCTACGGCGCGACGGTCGCCCTGCTGCTGGCGCTGCAGCATCCCGAGCTGTGCCGCAGCGTCACGGTTCACGAACCGCCGGCGTTCGGGTTGCTCAAACACCTGAACCCCGAGCTGCTCGACCAGGTTCGGCGACGGATGGAGGAAGTCGTGCGGCCGACCGAGGACGAGGTCGAGAAGGGCACCCGCATGTTCGTCGACGAAGTCGGCTTCGGCCCCGGCACCTGGGAGCGCGTGCTGAGCCCGCGGCTACGAAGGACCTTCATCGCCCACGCCGACACATGGCTCGATCAATCGCGGGACCCGGACCGCCTGGCCGTCGGTACCGATCAGCTCGCCAGGATCGCGGTACCGACACTGATCACCCGCGGCGACCGCAGCCTGCCGTGGTACCCGCCCGTGGTAAACGTTCTCGCCCAGTCCATTCCGGACGCCCGCGGACGACCACAACTCGGCGGCTGATCAGGAACGGACTTGTGCGAACCGGGGGGTCAGCCCGGTGCGGTGCTGTGGCAAACGATGGCGGCGACCGGGGCCGTTCGACCCCATCCTAGTGCCGGAGTGGTTCGCCGGCCGGCCTATCTCCCGTTCGGGCGCCCCCGAGGTTCAGCAGCCCAGTTTCTGCGGGCCCTTGGTTCTTCCGGCCTTCACGATTGTTGCCCCACTAACCTTGATAGTAGAGTGTCGCGTGCAAGCGCCGTGAGTGCTTGCGCATGGGAGGACGGCCCGGCAAGCCAACGCTCGCCGGGCCGTCCGCGCAAGCGGACATCGCCAAGACTTCCGCCCCGCCCGGCCCCGCCCGGAGAGGGTGTGACACTACGCCAATCGTATGGCAGACCTCCCCGATCACTACTATCACGGCTAGTATCCCCGCCGGCTGGTCGCGTTCAGGCAGGCGACCCGGATCCAGACGGGAGTGCGCATGCGCCCACGGCACCTCGTGCTGTTTCTCTGCCTGCTCAGCGTTCCCGTTCTCGTCGCCCCCGTGGTGTTCGTGGCGGTCATGACAGCGGCACGCCCGACAGCGGTCAGCCCCTCGCCGACGAGAGCGGGAGTGGCGACCGCGATGCTCCCACCGCTGGCCAAGCAGATGCTGCCGTTCGTCGCCACCGTGATCGACGAGCGCTGTCCGGAACTGAGCGTGCTCCGCGTGCTGGCCGAGGTCGCGGCCGAGTCGGGATGGCGCCCGGAGGCGTGGAGCGAAGACATCAACGGCGGCGCCGCCGGGCTCCTGCAGATGAACGAGACGAACTGGATCAGCCTGGGCGGGCAGGTGTGGGGCGGTGCGCCACCCCCACCCCAGGCCGACATCTACGACCCCAGCGTGCACCTGACGCTGGGAATCAACTTCCTGTGCGGCAATCTCCGGGCGATGGCGGTTCATCTGCGCCAGGCGGGCAAAGCGATCGACCCGATGGACGCGATGAGCGTCTGCCACATCGCCGGCTGCAGCCGCGTGGTCAACAGCCGCAGCGGGATCCCGGAAGCCGGTGAAGCCGGCTGCGACCAGCGGTGCGCCTCGCTCATCCGCCGCTATCTCGGCAACATCCACGACTATGAACGTCGATGGACCGCGACACCCGCGGACGCCGGCCCGCCGGGCGCGGTACCAGCCGGAATCGACGTCGGCGTGCTTCCCGGTGCGGCCTCGTTCACGGGTGGACCACGCGGATGCACCTCGCCCGACCCGACGAGCGCGGCGGGCTGTGTCACCGCTGCGACCGCCCACGCCTATCAGGAGCTCAAGAAGGCATTCGGTCCGCAGATCCGATCCGCGGGCTGCTGGGCACAACGGCCGTGGAATCCGACGAGCGATCACCCATCGGGCCGCGCCTGCGACGTGTTCCCCGACCGTGCAGGCATCTTCCCACGGGGAGAACCGCTTACCGCCGGGTGGCGCATGGCTGCGTGGTTGCGCGCCAATGCCGAAGCACTGCTCGTCAAGTACGTGATCTGGCAGGGCAGGTACTGGGACCCGACGACTGGCGACCAAGGAGGCTGGGGTGAGCGCTACACCGGCGGCGGCGTATACAACACTTCCGATCCCACCGGCGGGCATTATGACCACATCCACGTCAGCTTCACAGAGTGAGTGACGCTTGACATGTGGGACGCCCGGCGCATTCTCACGGCGGCCGCACTGGCCGCCGGATTCGGTCTGCTGTGGCTCGTCGGCTCGAACGCCGACTCGCCGAGTGACAGCAGCCTTCCGTCATCCGGTTCGACCCCGACGTCACCGATCGGGCCGGACGCCCGGCGGGCCGCGTCCGCCCCAGCCCAGCGGCCCGGCGAAACGGCTCCTGCCCCGCCCGGACTCGATTTCACCAACTCCGAAGAGGTCGCACGCGCCTACCTGGTCACAGCGCACTCAGTGAGCGCTGCCGACCAGAACAGAACGAATCGCCGGGTCCTCCCTTACCTCGCACCGACCAACCCGGACAACCCTCGTGGGCTTGTCGTCACCGGCGCCCCACCCGCCGGGAAGCTCGCCACCGCTGTCGTCGATGAGCTGGCGGTGGCCTTCACGGACGAGGCCGGGCGGTCGATCGCATACCAGGCCACGTGGTCGACCTCAACCGGCGCCATCCGCGAAACGCAAACGACCTACGTCGTGCTCCAGCGCCAATCCGACGGGCGGTGGCTCGTGACGCAGGAGTCGGCACGCTTGCATCCGGGGAACTGAACCTCCTTGGCGCCAACCATGGGTCGGCCGGCTTCTTCCACTATGTGCGGTAGTGTTCGCCGGGCACTCCGGCTGTCACCTCACGAAGTGGAGCACGATCGGTGGCCGTGACGTCCACTACCGCCCGACGGCGGCGCCCGCGTCTGCGAATCGCGTCGATGCCAGTGCTGTGCGCCGTGCTGATCGGTGCCGCGCTCGGGCAGAGCTTCCTGGTCGACCTGTTCGACACCCCCGTGCTGCGAACCGGATCCACGGTGTTCGTCGCGGTCGTGGTGCAGGCCCTGCCGTTCCTCGTTCTCGGAGTTCTGATCAGCGGGGCCGTCGCGGCCTTTCTGCCTGCCGACAGGCTGCGGCGGATGTTGCCTCGGCGGACGGCGCTGGGCGTCCCGGTCGCCGGGCTCGCCGGGGCGGCTCTGCCGGGTTGCGAGTGCGCGTCGGTACCGGTAGCCCGCCGGCTGATGCAACAGCAAGTGGCTCCCGCCGTCGCACTGGCGTTCCTGCTGGCCTCCCCGCGATCAACCCGATTGTGCTGATCACCACGGCAGTCGCCTTTCCTGGCCGCCCGGAGATGGTGTTGGCCCGTTTCCTCGGTTCCCTGAGCACTGCGGTGGTCACCGGCTGGCTGTGGCAGCGTTTCGGCCGGTCGGATTGGCTCGCCGAGCAGGCCCTGCGTCGGTTACCGGACTCGGACGGTCAATCCCGATGGCAGCTGTTCACCGAGACGGCACGACACGACCTCGTCGACGCCGGAGGTTTCCTCATCATCGGCGGACTGGCCTCGGCCGTCCTCAACGTCCTTGTGCCGTCCGCGTGGCTGGACGCCATCGGCGGCCACCTCGCACTCGGGGTCATCGTCATGTCGGTGCTCGCGGTGATTCTCGCGCTGTGCAGCGAAGCCGACGCCTTCGTCGCAGCTTCCCTGGCCGGCATTCCGCTGGTTCCCAGGCTTGTCTTCCTCGTCGTCGGTCCCGTGGTCGACCTCAAACTCATCGCGCTACAAGCCGGTACGTTCGGGAGGCGGTTCGCGCTCCGGTTCGCTCCGCTGACTTTCCTTGTGGCGATTGGCTGCGCCCTGGTCGTCGGCCTCCCGCTCCTGGGCGGTGGCCGGTGAAACGGGAGACCCAGAACGTGCTGCTCCTCCTCGTCGGAGGCGCGTTGATCAAGATCACCATCGACGGCAGCTATCTCCGCTACGTCAAACCTGTGATGGGTCCGTGGCTGGTGGCCGCGGGAGCCGTCACCGTCGCTCTGGCCGTGATCGCCATCGCCCGCGACATCCGTGCTTCGCGTCCGGCGGAACCCGCTACCACGGACGCGCCGGAGCCTCAGAGCGCCAGTACCGGCCAGGACCACAACTCCCGAAGCCCATGGCTGCTCCTGCTGCCGGTGCTGGTGATCTTCCTCATCGCACCTCCGGCCCTCGGCGCCGACGCAGCCAACCGGGCGGGCACCCGCACTCTGACCGCTCCCGGGGGAAGCGGCTCACACCGTGCGCCCTTCCCTCCGCTGCCCCCGGGCGACGTGACCACCCTGCGCTTCGTCGACCTCGTCACGCGCGCGGGGTGGGACAGCGCCGGCACCCTGGACAACCGGACGCTCCGAATCACCGGCTTCATCATGCACAGCAAAACCGGAGAACCCCTGCTGACGCGGATCGTCATCAACTGCTGCGCCGCCGACGCCTTTCCGATCCACGTCCGCCTCGCCGGGCCCCAGCTCGCCCAGTACCGGGACGACCAGTGGCTCACCGTGACCGGCGTCGTCGAGCCCTACACGGCAACGGAAGGCAACCGCTACACGCCTACGTTCCACGTCCGGACCGCCACTCCCATCACGCCGCCGGACGTCCCTTACGAGTCTTGACCCATGGCGTGAGTCCGGAAACGCCATATTGCGCCTTCGAGTGGTTCGGGCTGTCGGCAACCGCCTTCTTCAAACGGGCCTCGAGAGCCGTTGCTGGACGCGCACGCGAGGTGCAAATACGTTTCGGCGTCCATCGCCGGATCGCGGTCGCTGAGGAGTGCATCCCGCCAGCTCTAACCCACTCCGGCCGAGCAGTCTGCGTCTTCACTGAGCTATGACGGCGGCCTGACGCGGCCTTCGCACACGAAAGTCCCTTTTGAGGGCACCGTGACTACGAGACCCTCGTCCCGTAGGAGCTGAGTAGCGTGGCGAAGGGTGCCGAGCGCGACGCCAAGCTCGGCCGCCAGGCGCCGTTCAGCCGGAAGCGGCGTGTTGGGCGCAAGTTCGCCGGACTCGATCCGGGCCTTGAACTGCTCGAAAACTGTTCGGTAGAGATATTGCGGAGTTCGACGATCTTCCGTCATCGCCGACTCCGGTGAACGCGCCCCCAGCCGTTCTCTTCGTTGAGAGCGACCTTCACTCGCTCGGGCATCGCGTGACGAGGGCGACGCTGCGATCGAACGCTTCTCGCCGCGGAAAGCACGCCACGGCAAATACGAGAAATCCACCGCCACATCATTCTTCCCTCCAGGTTTGGTGCGGTGCTACACACCAAACGACGGTGCAATGCGTGAACGAGAAGGAGCAATAGCCCATCTGGGTCGTTCTGACAAAAAGGTCTCTCTCGGTACTCTTGACTTCATGCCGAGACACCCCGACACGGAGAAGCAGCTCGACGACCGCCCGCTCGCACGTCTCCTGCGCTCGCATTGGCTGGCTCGCACACCTCGGCTCACCACGAGAAACATCGGCGAGCAGCTCGGCGTCTCCCATACCACGGTAACCCGGTGGCTCGATGGCACGCTCCTCCCCACAGTTGGCCAAACAACAGCACTCGCGGACGCTCTGGGAATCACAGGTAGAGCACGTGCAGACCTGCTCCATGTCGCGGAGTGGATGAATCCGCGCCGGGGCACGCCCGGCCTGTTTGGCATTTCTCATCAGACCGTCGAAGCGCTAGAGCTCGAAAAACGAGCCACCTCCATCGTGGAGTGGTCACCGCTTCGCATTCCCGACTTCTTGCAGATCGACGATTACGCTCGCCGCATCACGGGTGATTCGAGCGACACGACCGACAGAGCCGAGCGTCAGATCACCCTCCAGAGCAGGCAGAAGAAGTGTGAGGTGTTCCTCGGCCTGCAGGCCCTTACCTGGCAGGTCGGCGGGGTGAACGTCATGGCGAAGCAGGTTGAGCAGTTGATCGACACCCTTGACCAGCGATCGGCCGAGCTGCGGCTGGTATCCGAAAGTTCCGACTGGCATGACGGACAGCTTGGCCCTTTTGCGCTCTACGAGCGTGACGATGGCGAGGGCGCCGTCGTCATCCAGCACCTTGGGGCGGTCACCCTCCTGACCGATCGAGAGCTCGTCGAACGCTACCGACAGCTTCGCGCCACGCTCGAGCAATTTGCCCTGACCCCCGAGGAAACTCGTCGACGTCTCGACGATGTTCTACGGGAATTGAGAACCGCGTCATCGTGAGGCCGCCCGCGGTCAGTCGTCGCGGCGGCGTAGGGCGTAGGCCGGGACGAGCTGGTCGACGACCTCGAGCTTGTTCCTCCGCACGTCCGCATAGGGGATCTCGAAGTCGACGACACCGAGCCAGTCCCCTTTCGCGGTGGGGAACCAGCCGGTGAGGCGACCGGGCACCTCGCCGGTCATGTCCAGTCCGGTGACGAGGGTGTGCACGGGCGCGCCCGGCACCCGCAGGTAGAGGGCGTCCAGCCGGACCCAGACCGGGGTGATGACCGGTACCCGCCCGTGGTCGGCGTCGCCGGCGAACCGGCTGTAGGGACTGTGCAGCATCGGCAGCCTCCTACTTCCAGCTCGGCCGCACAGCTTCCGCCCAACGGTCGAGGTACGGCTGATCGTCGAACTCGGCCCGCGCGGCCACCGGCCCAGCCGTGCCGAAGTGCCACGCTGCAGGAGACACAGCTTCAGCCCGGCACGCCTGGCACTCGACAGCAATTCCCCCGCTACCAGCAACGGCACGGTATCCCGCCACGGCAAGGGAATGTCGCCCCGCCCTGCACGTCGCGGGCAGGACGACGAGTCGCTCACCGCGGGGATCGACGCGGTAGTTGACGAGCCCGTCGTTCCGGTCATCGCTCAGGCCCTCCACGCTCATGACCTGAGGCTAACATGCCATCGAACTTGTGTTCGAAGGTCGCGTCGTCGGCCAGGCGGTGGGTGACCCAGGCGCGGACGGCCGGGACGAGGGTGCGCCACAGGTCGCGGCGCTGCCGCGCGGCCTGGTACTCCCAGATGCCCCAGATCTCGACCGCGAGCGCAGTACGGACGGCCGGTGGAGTCCGCTGCCACACCGGAAGGGTCTCGGCCCACGCTTCCGCGGCAGGTGGTGGGTGTCCTGCGGCGATCAGCCGGGCGATCAGGAACGCCACGTCGACCGTCGCGGGTCCGGTGCGCGACCACGCCCAGTCGATGATCATGGCTCGGCGCCCGGAGACCAGGATGTTGAGCGAGTGCAGGTCGGTGTGCACCAGGTCGTGCCCGTGGGCGGCCTCGACCGCCCGAGCCTCCCACGCTATGAGCTGCTCAGGTACCGACAGCCCGGGTGGCGGGTTCTTGGCGAGCCGTCGCCAGGGTGCGAGTCGTTCCCACTGGTCGGCCAGCCGGGGTGCGGGTGCTGGACAGTCGGCGAGGTCGCGTCCCAGCGCTGCCACCGCGGCGGCCACCACGGGCAGGTCCGGTGAGCCGGGCGCGAGGTCGGCGTGGGTGCCGGTGACGCGGTCGAACCCGAGCAGCAGCCAGCCGTCGACCTCGATGCGCCAGCGCAGTCGCGGCGCGATGGCCGAGGGCAACCACGGGTTGATGTCCACCTCGTGGCGGTGCATCGCGCCGCGTTTGCCCTCGGCATCGGCGATACCCTTGCAGAACACGACTCCGCCGGAGCGCAGGTGCAACGTGGCCGAGAAGTCCGAGTTGCGTCCCGCCGAAGGGACCTCGGCGTGCGCGACGAGCCCGGCCTTGCGCTCGATCGCGGCTCGCACCGCGGCGGGGAGCTCGTTCCAGGTGCTGCGCGGCATCGTGGAGCTCCCCTGTCAGTGGCGGGCCGGCGGCGGGTCGTCGTGGCAGCCATTGTGGCAACCAGTACACCCGGCCTGCGCCGCCTGCGGCCACAGCTCGGGGTCCAGCGTGAAGCCCGCGGCCTCGATCGCCGCCACCGTGCGGGCCATCGTGTCGCGGGCGGTGTCCCCGCTGGCTGCGGGGTCGTGGTCCTCGGTGGGCACGTGGTGCAGGAACCGGCCGGCGATCCGGTCGCAGAAGGCCGCGTAGTCGCGGGTGTGCAGGACGAAGGTGTGCCAGCCGATGTCCACCAGGTCGCTGGGCGCTAGCGGGGATCCGGTGTTGCGGGCGCACGCGGCTAGGAAGGCCAGTGCCTGGTCCATGATGCGTTCGGCCAGGCCGCGCTCGACGTCGTGCTCACCGACGATCCGGCTCGCCAACCGCTCGAACAGAGCGGGCTCGACCAGGGACCGGCCGGTCACCGGGGTGCTCAGTACTGCTGTCAACGTGTCCTCCTTCGGCGTGTGCGATCACTCCCCGTGATCGCATGGGAACACGTTACGATCGGGGCGGCCGCGGCAGAACGGACTGCCAGTACGGGTTGCGGCAGCGGCGAGGCGGGATCTGGGGGCGAACGCATGGCGAGGGCGTCACGAACACCGACCGGCAGTCAGGGATTACGGTGCCTGGGCGTCGTGGCGGGGTTCGTGCTCAAGCTCGCCCGCCAGTTCGCGGGGGCGACGCAGGATCAGTTCGCCGAGGCCGCGGGCGTCGACGTGACGACGGTGCAGGGGTGGGAATCGGGCCGGCGGCCGCTCGCGGCGATGCAAACCCGGGACTTCCTGCGGCTCCGGACCACACTGACCCGGCTGGGCGCGCCAGCCTCCGTGGGCCGGCACCTGCACGAGGCCATCGAAGCCGACCTGGTCCTCGCCGCGGCCGTCGACGCCGGCCCGGCGTGGCTGGACCCCGCGCACCATCCCCTGGCCGCCAACGTGCATCGCCGGTCACTGACCAACCTGATCACCTGGCCGATCACCGGGATCCTGCCCGAGCAACTCCGCCCACTGGCCACGCCCACACGGCGACGGGGCCCAGCGGCCTCGCGACCCGTGCTGTACGCCGACGAGCGAGCACGCTTCTTCGACCACATGCTCACCCTCGCCGACCGTGCCGCCGGGCCCGATCAAGCCCTGCTGCGTCGCCAAGCGATCTACCTGTTGAGCTTCGACAAGCGGGCCGCGAGCATCGACTGGCTCCGCGGCGAGTGGGGGCGCGCCAGCCGCCGGCCCGTCGAAACCAACGACGTGAACCGGCTGCTGGAAACGCGCTCCGCCTCGGTTGCGCTGGCCGGACGCGGCGACTGCGACGTGCTGAGGGACTTCACCGCCGCCATGCCCATCGGCTCGGTCCCGGACGTGGCGAACCTGAACTACTGGGCCTACTGGATCGGCGAACTGCGCGAGGACCACGTCGACGACGCCTTCATGCTCCACGCCGACCCCCGCTCCTGGGGCGGAATGCACCTGCTGGAGCACCTCACCCGACGCGTAGCGCCGACCTCGCCGCACCTGCCACTGAACCTGCACACCCTGGTCACGTTGATAGCCTCACGCCCGTCACTGCTGACCAACTGGCCCCACCTGCGCCCGCCGCTGGCCGAGGCCGTCGAGGTGGGCCTGTCCACCGACGAACTCAGCCGCGCCGAGCGGGACCAGTTCGCCGGCCTGCACTACGCCCTCCGCATCGCCGACCGATAGGAGCCCCTGCGTGTCCGACCCCAGCGCCATCGCCAGCTTCGGCTACGAACTCGGAATCCTCAAACGGATCCGGCGCTCGGGCTGGTGGCACGCCGGCGTCCGCGACCCCGAATCCGTCGCCGAACACTCCCTGCGCGTCGCCCAGCTCGCCGCGCTCCTCGCCGCCGAAGAAGGCGCCGACCCCGCCCGCGCCGCCTACCTCGCCCTCTGGCACGACACCCAGGAAACCCGCACCGGCGACCTCCCCCACACCGTCAAGCCCTACCTCACCAAACCCGACCCCAAGCACATCACCGCCGACCAAACCGCCCAGCTGCCCGACACCGCCCGCGCCTCCGTCCGCGACGCCGTCGACGAGTACGAGACAGCCGAGAGCCACGAGGCCCGCTGCGCCCGCGACGCCGACAAGCTGGAGATGCTCCTCCAAGCCGTCGAATACCGCGACATCGGCATCCACCGCGTCCAGGGCTGGATCGACAGCGCCCTCAAAGGCCTATCGACCACCACCGCACAGCGGGTCGCCGAGGCCGCCGTAGCGCTCTCCCCACTCGCCTGGCGCGACCGCTAGCGCAAATAATCTAGGACTGTAAACATCGGCTACCCAGATTATTCTAGAGATTCTCGGCGGCTTAGCTGCACGCAATTGTCATCTCTGCGCAGGTGGATTATTCCGACCATTCAATGCGCGAGGCCGCCGAGGATGGTCACCAACGCGCCCAGCGCCAAGTAAGGCCCGAGCGGCATCGGCGCATCGCGTGACATTCGACCCGTCGCTCGTAACACAAGGCGTGCCACGGCAGCGAGCAGCCACCCCGCGACCGTGCCGAGCATGATGGCCGTCCAGCTCTGCCAGCCCAGCGCGAGCCCGAGCAGTCCGGCGAGCTTCACGTCTCCTGCGCCGAGGCCACCCACAGCGAGTGCGAGCACGAGGTAAGCAAGGCCAAGAACGGCCATCCCTGCCACGGCTCGGAGGAAGTCCGCGTAGCCAGCCGCGAGCACCGCCCCCAGGCCGAAGATCGTCCCGAGCGCGAGGAGACCCGCGAGGATCAGCACGCTAGGCAGGCGTTGTTCGACGAAGTCGAGTAACGCAAGGGGCACCACCACCAGCGAAAACGTGCTGTACGCGACGAGGTCGATCCCCCACCCGAACCGCCAGCCCACGGCGGCAAAAAGCGCAGCCGTCAGCACGGCGGAGGCCACCCACTCTCTCGCACCGAGCGCCCATGCGGGCGGCAGCACTCGTAGCCCGAGGGCCAGTCCGGCACCGGCGGCGGCCCAGCCGGTCAGCACCAATGGATTCAAGGGCCACCTCGCGTCGAAAGGGCGAAATGCGCGCATGCCGCTGACTGCCACAAATACCGGACGCAAGCCTCCGATGTTCTCCGGACACGGCCAAAAGGGTGAATCTCCATTGGTAAAAGCCATGCCGACCTCAAAGTCAGTGCGCCGTCGGCATTGCAGCCGAGGGGGGACGGTGGTGTAGAAAGTTTGATCTGGGTGAACAGCGATCAAGGATTGTGACCGGGGGTGTCGTGGTGCAGGGGAGGATGCTTCGCTCCATGAGCGGGTGGGCCGTCACCGGGGTGACTTGTCTCGTCCTGCTCTCGGCCTGCACCCCTGAGCAGCCGGCCAACCTCGCGTCGGGACCGTCGTCTGCCGCCCCGGCACCGGCCACAAGTACCAGTCCATCGCAGACCGGCGGAGACAGGGCGAAACAGGACGCGCTGGCGGCCTACCTGGGCATGTGGCAGGACTTCGCCGAAGCCGGGAGCACGTCCGACTGGCAATCGTCCAAGCTCGCGCAGCACGCCGCCGGCCTGGCGCTGACGAACCTGTCGCGAGGCCTCTACGCCGATCACTACAACGGATTGGTGACGAAGGGCGAGGCGACTCACGACGCCAGAGTCATGTCGGCCGAACCGGCGAACGAGCCGACCAGGGTCATCGTTACGGACTGCAGCGATTCCACCAATGCCCTCAAGTACCGGGCCGACAACGGCCAGC
>NZ_JBEXTX010000169.1:0-12014 GCF_040614175.1 Amycolatopsis sp. NPDC006131 | reverse complement strand
ATGTACCCGGTGCTGGCCAAGGTCCGCTACGACAGGCTGGACTCGGTCACCCGCGACCGGAAACTGCTGTGGCCCTCGCTCGTGCTGAACTGGCTCATCGGGCCGGCGCTGATGTTCGCCCTCGCGTGGCTGCTGCTGCCGGACCTGCCCGAGTACCGCACCGGCCTCATCATCGTCGGCCTGGCCCGCTGCATCGCCATGGTCATCATCTGGAACGACCTCGCCTGCGGCGACCGCGAAGCCGCCGCCGTGCTGGTCGCGCTCAACTCGGTGTTCCAGGTGATCATGTTCGGCGCGCTCGGCTGGTTCTACCTGGAGATCCTGCCCGGCCGGCTCGGCCTCGACACCACCAGCCTGTCAGTGTCCGGGTGGCAGATCGCCAAGAGCACGCTGATCTTCCTCGGCATCCCGCTCGTCGCCGGATACCTCACGCGCCGTCTCGGCGAACGAGGCAAGGGCCGCGACTGGTACGAAACCCGGTTCCTGCCGCGCATCGGGCCGGTCGCCCTGTACGGACTGCTGTTCACCATCGTGGTGTTGTTCGCGCTGCAGGGCAACCAGATCACCAGCCGCCCGCTGGACGTCGCCCGCATCGCGCTTCCGCTGCTGGTCTACTTCGGACTCATGTGGGCCGGCTCCTACGCCCTCGGCAAGGCGCTCGGCCTGAACTACGAGCGCACCACCACGCTCGCCTTCACCGCGGCGGGCAACAACTTCGAGCTCGCCATCGCCGTCGCCATCGCGACCTTCGGGGCCACCAGCGGCCAGGCCCTCGCCGGGGTCGTCGGCCCGCTGATCGAGGTGCCGGTGCTGGTCGCGCTCGTCTACGTCTCGCTCGCCCTCCGCCGCCGGTTCACCACAACGGAGACCACCCGATGACCACACCTGAAGTCCTCTTCGTCTGCGTCCACAACGCCGGCCGCTCCCAGATGGCCGCCGCGCTGCTCGACCACCACGCCGCCGGGCGGGTCACCGTGCGCTCCGCCGGCTCCGCCCCCGCCGACACCATCAACCCGGCCGTCGTCGAAGCCATGCGCGAAATCGGCCTCGACCTGTCCAAGGAATTCCCCAAGCCGCTGACCACGGACGCCGTGCGGGCCGCCGACGTCGTGATCACCATGGGCTGCGGCGACGCCTGCCCGGTCTTCCCCGGCAAGCGCTACCTCGACTGGCAGCTCGAAGACCCGGCAGGCAAGGGCGTCGACGCCGTGCGACCGATCCGCGACGAGATCGACCGGCGCGTCCGGGCACTGCTCACCGAATTGGCGGGCAGCTGATCAGCAGGAACGCCGGCGGAGCAGCTCGGTGGTCCGCTCGACCGCGGCGGCCCGCTCGGCGCGGTTGATCGCCAGCGCCCGGACCACCGGGTCTTCGGGGCCGCGGCGGGTCTCGATCTCGGCCATCCGCTCCTCGAACGAGACCGGCTCGCCCCACGGGCTGGTGCTCATGTCGCAGTACCACAACGCGTCCCGCACCGGCCCGCGCTCGTCACCGAACTCGGCGAGCTCCCCGGCCAGCCCGCTCAACGAGGCCACGGCCGCCGCGCCGGAGTGGTGCGCGACCAGCGCGCACACCCGGGACGGAACGCCGAGCCGGGCCAGGAACCGGGCACCGTCGAGCGAGTGCAGCCCGGTGGCCGACACCGGGCTCGCGTACCCGATGTCGTGCAGCCAGGCGGCCGCGACCAGCACCGCGCGCTCGGCGGGCGGCAGGACCGCGGACACCTCGCGCGCCCGCCCGGCCACTCCCCGGGTGTGCTGCCAGCGGCGCGGCAGCTCCCCGGCCAGCAGGATCTCGGCCGTGCCGCGCGCCCAGTCCACCAGGTCCGCGGCGGGCGAGCAGGGCACCACGGGCGTCGCGCGCAGCCGCGCCCGGACGGCGCGTTCCACCAGGATCGGGATGTAGGCCCGCACCGGGGCGCCGTCGAACCGGGCGAACTCGCGCGCCACCCACTCGTGCACCACACCGGGCGCGAACTGCGGCTGCTCCAGCCGCAGAAGCCCTTCCAAACGCCGGATCTCCTGCTCACCCCGGCGCCCGTGGGCGATCTTCTCCAGAGTCCCGGGCACGTGCTCACCCCTTCCACACGGCCCGCGAACGCGGCCGGAGTCACGACCCTGCCAGACGGCTACCCGCGAGTACAGCGCGCTACCCGGAGAAGTGACCTTCGTCCCCGGGCGGCCAGGAGCGGCACCCGGCAGCAGTCGCTGGTGCTCAGTCCGGGCGAAGACCGCGCCACACGAGGTCCACCAGGTCCGCCGTCTGGCGCTGCCAGTCGTCCTCGGGGTCGAGGTGGAGCAGCCCCAGCAGGCTGCGCATCACCGTCTCGACGTCCACCCCGGGGCGGACCAGGCCCGCCTCGACGCCGGCCGTCAGCAGCGCTTCCATCGCCTCGCGGATGGACTGGACGGCGCTGACCGGCAGCGTGCCGCGCTGCGCCGTCGCCTCGGCCAGCGCCTTCGCCAGCCCGCGCTTGGTCATCATGTACGGCGCCAGGTGGTCGGTCACCCAGGTCCGGAACGCCCGGGCCGGCCCGGCGTGCTCGAGCAGCTCCGGCACTACCTCCAGCAGGTGCCGGACCTCCCGCTCGTAGACGGCCAGGATGAGGTCCGCGGCCGCCGGGAAGTGGCGGTACACGGTGCCGACGCCGACCCCGGCGCGCTTGGCGATCGCGTTGAACGACACCTCCCCCGACTCGGCGAGGGTCTGCGCCGCGACGGCGAGGATGCGCTCGTGATTGCGGCGGGTGTCGGCACGCCGTGGGCTGACCGAACCCGTCGTCATTGGTCCCTCCCTCGCCGTTCCGGTGCCGCTTCACGGTAACCCGCCCACCTGGAGCTGCTCCGGGCGTACTCTTCGTTGCGAAGCGGATTGTAATCCGATACCGTCGAGAGCAAGCGGATAAATATCCGCTTCCGTTTCCGGACCCACCACGCCGTCAGGGAAGAGACCCAGTGGACATCTCACTCGAAGTGAACGGCCACCCCGAACACCTGAGCGTCGACCCGGGTGTCACGCTGCTCGACGCGCTACGCGAGCGACTCGGGATCACCGGCCCCAAGAAGGGCTGCGACCGCGGCCAGTGCGGCGCCTGCACCGTGCACGTCGGCGGACGGCCCGTGCTGTCCTGCCTCACGCTCGCCGCCACCGTGACCGAACCGGTCACCACCGTCGAAGGACTGTCCACAGGGGACGAGCTGCACCCCGTGCAGCGGGCCTTCGCCGACCAGGACGCCCTGCAGTGCGGCTTCTGCACGCCGGGGCAGGTCATGTCCGCGGTGGCCGCGGTCGAACAGGACGTCGCGGACGTCCGCGAGTTCATGTCGGGCAACCTGTGCCGCTGCTCGGCGTACCCGAACATCGTCCGCGCCGTGGAGCAGGCGAGGAGGGCCGATGCGAGCCTTTGAGCTGACCGCCCCGGCCACCGTCGCCGAGGCGCTGCACTCCCCCGGCACCTTCCTGGCCGGCGGCACCACGCTCGTCGACCTGATGAAGCTCGACGTCCTGACCCCGCAACGCGTCCTGGACATCAACGGGCTCCCGCTGCGCGGCATCGACACCGGTGACGGGCTGCGGATCGGCGCGCTGGAGCGGATGGCCGACATCGCCGCGCACCCCGGCGTGTACCCGGCGATCTCCCGCGCCCTGCTGCTCAGCGCGTCCCAGCAGCTGCGCAACATGGCCAGCATCGGCGGCAACCTGATGCAGCGCACGCGCTGCACGTACTTCCGCGACGTGACCACGCCCTGCAACCGGCGCGAGCCGGGCAGCGGCTGCCCCGCGCTCGACGGCGCGAACCGGATGCACGCGGTGCTCGGCACGAGCGACAAGTGCGTCGCCACCCACCCCAGTGACGTGGCGGTCGCCCTCGTCGCGTTCGACGCCGGGGTCCGGCTCGCCGGGCCGAACGGCGAGCGCACGGTCAAGCTGACCGACTTCTACCGCACGCCGGGCGACACCCCGCACGTCGAGCACGACCTGCGCCCCGGTGAGCTGATCACCGAGGTCGTCGTGCCGCGTCTGGACTGGGCCACGCACTCCACCTACGTCAAGGTGCGCGACCGGCAGTCCTACGAGTTCGCGCTCTGCTCGGCCGCGGTCGCACTCGACGTGCGGGACGGGATCGTCGCCGACGCGCGGGTCGCGGCAGGCGGCGTGGCCACCATGCCGTGGCGGCTCACCGCCGTCGAGGCGGCCCTGCGCGGGAAGCCGGCGACCGAGGAGTCGTTCACGGCGGCCGCCGCCCTCGCCACCGACGGCGCACGGCCGCTGTCGGAAAACGCTTTCAAGCTGTCCCTGCTGCCGCGGACAATCGTCCGCGCGCTGCTCGAAGTCACCGAGGGGAGCCGCTGATGCCCGCACGGCTGGACGCGCCGCTGAAGGTCACCGGGAGCGCGAAGTACGGCGTGGACCACAACTTCCCGGGCATGGTCTACGGCTACATCGTGGTCAGCACGATCGCGCATGGCGAGATCGAGTCCATGGACGTCACCGCCGCGAAGAGCGCCCCGGGCGTGCTCGGCGTGTACTCCCCCTTCGACCCGCTGGCGCTGAACGCGGTCACGATGCCGATGTTCGGCGAGACGTGGATCCCGCTGCGCGACCGGCAGGTCACCTACGTCGGCCAGCCGATCGGGTTCGTCGTCGCGGAGACGTTCGAGCAGGCGCGGGACGCGGCCATGCTGGTCGAGGTCGCCTACCGGGAGCTGCCCGCCGTGACCTCGCTGGAGGACGGGCTGGCCACGGCCATCGAGGCGTCGCCGGGGCACGTGGACGCGCCGCCGACGCTCAGCGTGCTCGAAGACGGCGTCGAGTCCATCGAGGACGCGATCGCCGCCAGCCCGGTGGTCGTCGACGCGACCTACCGCACGGCGGCGCAGAACCACACCCCGATGGAGCCGCACTCGGCCGTCGCGGTGTGGGACGACGGCACCCTCACCGTCTACAGTGGAAACCAGGGCGCCCACCTGCAGGCCATGGAGCTGGCGATGGCGCTGGGGCTGGAGCCGGCGGCGGTGCGGGCGGTGAACCCGTTCGTGGGCGGCGCGTTCGGCGGCAAGGGCCGCACCTCGGCGCCCGCGTTCCTGGCGGCCGCCGCGTCCCGCGCGCTGGGCAGGCCGGTGAAGGCGTCGCTGACCCGCGAGCAGGTGTTCACGGCGACGGCGGGCCGCGCGGCCACGGTGCAGCGGATCACCCTGGGGGCGGAACGGGACGGCACGCTGGTCGCGCTGCGGCACGACTCGTGGTGCAGCACGGACACCGCGCGCTCGTTCATCGAGCCGACCTCGCACGGCACGTCCCGCGAGTGGTACGCGACGCGCAACCTGCAGATCAGCCAGCGGATCGTGCCGCTGAACCTGCCGCCGACCACGTTCATGCGCGCGCCCGGCGAGGCGCCCGGCTCCTTCGCGCTGGAGAGCGCGATCGACGAGCTGGCCGACGCGCTCGGCATGGATCCGATCGAGCTGCGGCAGCGGAACAACTCGCTCGCCCCGCCCGGCAAAGACCTGCAGTGGTCGAGCAAGCACCTCGACGAGTGCTTCCGCATCGGCGCGCAGCGGTTCGGGTGGGCCGACCGCAGGCCGGGCGGCCGCACCGACGGGGACTGGCTGGTCGGCATGGGCGTGGCCGTGGCGATGTTCCCCGCGCTCCGGTTCCCCGCGTCGGTCGGGATCACGCTCAACGCGGACGACACGGCGGACATCGCGACCAGCGGCGCGGACCCGGGCACCGGCCTGCTGACCGTGCTGTCCCTGGTGGGCGCCGAATCGCTGGACATCCCGGCGGACCGGATCACCCCGCGCCTCGGCGACTCGGCTCTGCCGCCCGGCGGGATGTCCGGCGGGTCCACCGCGACGGCGAGCGCGGGCACGGCGATCATGGCGGGCGCCGGGCAGGTGATCGACGAACTGCTGGCGCTGGCCTCGGCTCCCGGGGCGCCGTTCGCCGGCGAGGAGGTCACCTACGCCGACGGCCGCGTCCACGGCGGCGGCCGGTCGATGACCTTCGGCGAGGTGCTGCGCGCGGTGGGCAGGCCGAGCCTCACCGCGGTCGGGTCGTCGGCGCCGGGCGAGGAGATGACCAAGCACTCGTTCAGCTCGTTCGGCGCGCAGTTCGTCGAGGTCCGGGTGCACCGCCTCACCCGCGAGGCCCGGGTGTCGCGGATGCTCGGGGTCTTCGACGGCGGCCGGATCATCAACGACAAGGCCGCGCGCAGCCAGCTCAGCGGCGGCATGATCTGGGGTGTGTCGGCGGCGCTGCACGAGGGTTTCGAGGTGGAGCGCAGCGGCCGGTTCGCCAACGCCGACCTCGCGGGCTACCTGATCCCGGTGAACGCCGACATCCCGGACATCGAGGTCGAGTTCGTGGAGTACCCGGACACGCTGCACAACGACCTCGGCGCGCGGGGCCTCGGCGAGATCGGCACGGTGGGCGTGGCGGCGGCGGTCGCCAACGCGATCCACAACGCGACCGGCATCCGCGTCCGCCACATCCCGATCCGGATCAAGGACCTGCTGGACTGACCCGCCCGGTTCCGATCAGGGCGACGCCCCGCCCCCGCACGACGACCCGGCTCGAAGGGGTTGCCGGCGGGGGCGAGGGACAGCGCGAGACGCGGATCGCGGCGCACGTCCGGGTCGATGACGGGATGTCCGTTCAGCGGGGGTTGCCGGCGCGCCACGCGACGTAGTCGGCGACCGCCGCGGCGGTGTCGAACGCGGGTGTGAAACCGGTGTCCTGGGTGAGCCGGGTGATGTCGAGGTAGGGGTCGGGACCCGGGCCGTTCTGCCGTCCCGGCCGGACGTCGAGCGCCGGCCCGGACGTGATCGCCCGCAGGGCCTCGGCGAGTTCGCGGTTGGTGAACGGTTCGCCGCGGGACACGTTGTAGGTGTCGTGCCGCAGCGTTTCCGCCGTGGTCAGCATCGCGATCGCGCGCCCCGCGTCGGGCGCGTAGCAGCTGTCGCCGCCGTCGTCGGCGTACAGCGGCTTGGGCTGCTCACCGCGCAGCACCGCGCTGATGCAGGGCGGGATCGGGTTGAACGGCGACTCCGGGTCCATCAACGGACCCCAGGTGCTCCCGATCCGGAGGAGTACCGGCTGCACGCCGCTGCCGCGCAGGGCGTGCGTGGTGAGCGGCTCGACGGCCTTCTTGAACGCGATGATCAGGTGTGGCAGGGCCGCGGACGGCAGCGGGAGTTCCTCGTGCCACGGCACTTCGGTCCGTCCGAAGTAGACGCCGAGGCTGCTGGCGACGGCGAACCGGCGCACGCCCCAGACGCGGGCCGCGTCGAGCGCGTTGAGCAGGCCGGCCGTGTCGGTGCGGAAGAAGGCCACCGGGTCGTCGCCGGGAACGCTGCCGGCGAGGTGGACGATGTCGCCGATGTCGTGGCGGCTGCCGAGGGCGAGAAACGCGTCCCGGTCGGTGACGTCGAGAGCCTCGACGGCGACCTCGCCGGCCAGGAACGACGGCACCTCGGCCCGGTGGTGGGCGGTGCAGACCACCTCCCGGCCGAGGTCGGCGAGCGCGCGGGCGGTGTGGGCGCCGATCATTCCCAGCCCCCCGGTGACGAGAACCTTGGTCATTGCGCTCCTTCGCTGGTGATCGCCTGGGGAAGCCGGAGAACCGGTGCGGGTCGCAGGCGCGCTCGACCGCGGCGACGACACTAGGAGCGGCGCGGCGGCGGCTCTTGAACAAAACGCGCAGGAATCAGACGAGCAGGGGCGCCCGGTCGCGCCGCGCGAGGAACGGCAGGTACGACGCGGAGTGATCGTGGCCGCAGGCGCAGCGTTCGACGTCACCGCCGAGGAGTTCACGCGGGGTGACGCCGGTCAGGCGGAGGCACTCCCGGCTGAGGTGGGCCTGGTGCGGACCGGTGAGCGGGCCGAGCAGCTGCGGGCGGCCGCCGAGCGGGAAGTGGATCTCGACCCCGCCGGTGGGCAGGTGCCGCTGCACGTACGGCGCGTCGCCGGTGCGCTGGATCCAGACCGTGCGCACCACTCCGGCCAGCGCCGGCAACGGCGGCCGCTCGACGTACGACTCCCCCAGGGTCATCTCCGAAGCCAACCGCGCGGGCGCGAACGGCGTCAAGGCACGGTGCTGGAAGCGCGGTCGTCGCGCTCGGGCCGCCGCACCGGGCGCGACGACCGCACGGATCAGGTTCCGGGGCGGTTCCCGGTGGGGATGGTGATCGGCGTGGTCGTCGCCGACGTGCCCTTGTTCAGGAACAGCATCGCGATCGCCCGGATGAACTGGTCGAACATGTAGAACCCGGCGGGCGCGACGGGCAGCAGGCCCTCCCGGAAGGCGATGTAGGCCGGCCACCCGGCGCGGATCAGCCCGGCCGCCGCGTAGTCCCGCCTCAGTCCGAGCCAGTCGCCGATCTCGTCGCTCAGCACGTACCGCACGAACTCGTTCAGGAAACCGCGCGTGACGCCCAGGTCGATCTGCGCGGTCAGCCCCAGCAGGTCCTCGGCCAGCTCCTGGCCCTCGAAGGTCGGCGCGAGCAGCGGGGTGAGCACCGACGCGGACTGCGCGTCCGCCTCGGCCCACGTCTTCGGGATGAACTCCTCCCGCACGCCGAGCAGGTGGATGGCGACCTGCCAGGAGTGCAGGAAGGCCTCCTCGTCCGCGGGCGACATCGGGACCTTCCACTCGATCAGCTTGCGGTGCACGAAGGTGCCCAGGCTGTGGAAGGTGATCAGGATGTCGCCGTTGCTGATCGGGATCCGCTTCTGCTCGTCGGCCACCGCCCGCCAGTGCGGCGACTGCGGCAGCAGGTGCCGTACCGCGGCGTGCACCAGGCGCGTCTTGTTGGCGGTGACCACGAACTGGCCTGAGGGCTCGAACGCGTCGAGGTCGCTCAGGTCGTAGCCGAAGGTGAACGTCTTCGCCGCCCGGTCCTGCATGTCGGCGCCGCCCGCGGACCAGTACACCGATTTGGCCTCCCGCGGGATGACCGTGCTCATGATGCCGCTGCCGAGCCCGTACAGCATGAACAGGTAGGTGTCCTTGCGCCGGTTGAAGTCCGCGGCGCGGCGCAGCTTGACCGGGTCGGCCCAGGTGGGCAGCTTGTTGACCTTCTGCAGCCAAGCTGACAGTTCGGCGGGCAGGCCGGCGGGCAGCGGGTCGCGGTTGTTCACCCAGGACGCCATCGCGGTGTTGACCGCCGGGATGCGGCCCTCGGCGAAGAGCCCGGCCACGACGGCGTCCACCTCGTCGTCCCAGACCCACCACGGGTCGGCGCCCGTGCCGGTGCCCGCCACCGACCCGGCCGGGGACCACGCCCACGCCGGCGTGGCGCTCGCCGCGCCGACCAGACCCAGGGCGACGCCGAGCGACAGTGCTTTCCGTCGGTTGAGATCGGTCATTTACTTACCTAGCTTCCTTGGTAGGTGTGGTGGGGCATTCGTTGCCAGTCGATGAAGAGATTTCTCATTAACATATCGAGCACGGCGGCTGGTCGGCAAGAGGAGCCGCGCGGGGCGTGGTTGACTGGCGCGTATGGCCCAGTTCCCGCGTACGTCCGACGCACGGTGACCGCAGAGCCGGCCGCGGCCGTCCGGCCCCGCAACCGCAGGCAGCTCATCGTCGACGCGGCCGGGCGCGTGTTCAGCGAGCGTGGGTACCACGCGGCGTCGATGGAGGAGATCGCCGCCGGGGTCGGCATCACCGCCGCCGCCCTGTACCGGCACTTCCCGAACAAGTACGCGTTGTTCGCCGAGTGCGCGGACGTCATGGTCGACGGCCTCCTCGCCGCGCTGGACGAGGTGCCCGCCGGAGCGCCCCTGGCCGACGTGCTCGCGGCCGCCACCCGCGTCACCGTCGCCCACCGCGCGTCCGGCGGGCTCTACCGGTGGGAGTCCCGCTACCTCGACCGCGCGGACCGGCGGGTGCTGCGGGGCAAGTTCGCGCGTGTCGTCGAGCGGGTGGCGGAGGCGGTGCGGCGCGAGCACCCGCGGCCCGGCGAGCACCTGCGGGCCGTGGCGGCGCTCGGCGCGATCGGGTCGATCACGATGCACCACACGTCGATCGCCCAGCGGCGGCTGGAGGACGAGCTGCAGCGCTGCGCGCTGCGCGTGGCGGCGGCCGATCCGGAAGCGAGCACCACGCACGCGGTCGAACTCCCCGCGCAACCGGTGGCGCGGACGCGGCGCTCGGAGATCCTCGCGGCCGCCGTGCCGCTGTTCGAACGGGACGGGTTCGCCGCGGTCACCAACGGCCGGATCGCCGAGGCCGTCGGCCTGGTCCCGTCCGCGCTGTACCGCTACTTCCCCGGCAAGGCCGACATCCTCGCGGCGGCGTGCCTGCAGGCGGCGGCGCTCCTGACACAGGCGGTGGACCACAACCTGCGCGGGGTGACCGATCCGCGTGACGCGCTCGCCGCGCTGACGGCCACCTACGTGGCGTACAGCTTCGAGTACAACGCTCTCACCACCGTCGCGAACGCCGAGATCGTCGGGCTGCCGGACGACCTGCGGCGCCCGCTGGTCGCCGCGCAGCGGGACCACATCGCGGTGTGGGAGCAGCACCTGCGGGCGGTGCGGCCGGAGCTCGACTCGCGGCAGGCGCGGGTGCTGGTGCACGCCGGTTTCGGCGTGGTGGTCGAGTCCGGGCGCCGGTTGCGGTGGGAGGACAGCCCGGCGCACCGCGCCACCGTGTCGGCGCTGGTGCTGAGCGCGCTGGGTGCCTGATCCTGGGCGCCTAAGCGGGCCGCAGGAACGCGCGGCGCACCTCGGCGTGCAGGCGGGAGTAGCCGCTGCCGAACGTCACCGTGGCGTGGAACAGGGTTTCCAGCGCCGCCGCCAGCGGGTCGCCCGCCACGGCCGACAGGACCGCGGGCAGGGCCGCGTGCTGCTGCGAAACCCGGTCGTGGCGCCCCTCGTAGGACGGCACCGCCGTGTAGGCGACGCGGTCGTCGCCGTGCAGCCGCTCGAAAACCGCGGCGTGGTCGTCGAACGGCGGCACCGCTACGCCGTCCCCGAGCGCGGCCAGCGCCGGGGCGACCCAGTCGAGGTCGCTCAGGCCGGCCACGTCGCACGCCCGGCGAGCCAGCCACACGGCCACCGCGCGCTGGGTGGTCTCGTCGAGCCGCTCGATCGCGTCGGTCAGATCCCGGTCGAGCCGCGCCAGGATCAGACCGCCGTTCACGCGCTTGAGCCGTTCGCCCGGCGGCCGCCCGCCCCAGCGCCGCGCTTCGGCGGCACGTGCGGCCTCCCGGCGGGCCCGTTCGCGTTTCAGACGTTCCCGCCGGCGGGCTTCCGCCCGCTGCTCCGGAGTGGGTGGCGGCGGCAGCGTCCGGGCGTGCTTGTGCCAGTAGGCGGCGGTCGCGCTGGTCTCCCGGACGACCACGTCGGCCGCCGGGGGCGCGGGCCACAACTGCAGCAGGTACCGGTCGAGCGGGGGTTCGCCGGTCAGCCGGGTGTCCTTCGCCCGCGCCTGCTCAATGCCCGACGCGCAGTACCGCATGCGGTAGTCGACGGGTTCGAGGTCGAGGGGCCAGCTCGCTTCCGCCGCCCACTGCACCAGCTGCACGGCCGCCGTTCGCGGCCGGAACGACACCTCGACGACCTCCTCCCAGTCCTCCCCCACCAGCGCGGGCCCGTCCAGGACCTCCACGGTGAGTTCGACGTTCCCGGTGTGCAGGCCGGTGGTGAGGAACAGCAGGCCGGGCACCGCGGCCCCGCACAGACCGTTCGACTGACCGCCGCGGGCGTCGGTCAGCCCGTCGAAGAACTCGTCGGTCCGGCTCTCCACGTAGAACTGCCCGTAGTGCACGTGCAGCTCACCCTCGAACAACAACGTCACGGCGGCAGTCTGCCAGCAACCCGGGCCGGAAAGCGCTTCCCGGTCCCTAGGTGTCGTGACCTGACAGGTTGTGGAGGGTCAGGGCAGTCGGCTGATGGGTGGGTGGGCTGCTTGGGCGGAGTGTGGGCGTTCAGTGTTGTAGTGCTGGACCCAGGTGGGCAAGGCTGTCAGGCGGTGGGTGTTGGAGGTCCAGGGCTGGGCGTAGGCG
>NZ_JBEXTX010000168.1:0-12096 GCF_040614175.1 Amycolatopsis sp. NPDC006131 | reverse complement strand
CTCGATCCTCGTCACTGATCATCAACCCCGACGACGGCACGAACCAATCATCGCAAGCTCACCACCGTAAACTGATTAACGACGCGCGACACTAGCAAGCACGGCTTCCCGATGCACAACACCGTGATGTCCGGGTAGGGGCGCGCAACCATTGTTGTGGAGTTCGGAGAGCACAGCGGTGCGCGGATCAAGGGCCCGGCAAACCGTCGCGCACCGCCGGCCGGTGATCCTGACCGACCTCATCGTGCAGGCGAACCGCTGGCCCGCCGACCTCATCGGCCAGCCCGGCGTCCACGTTGCGCACGGCACTGCCGAGGTGATGGCCATCGTCGAGGACATCATCGCCGCCTCCGACGAAGTCGACGAGCTGCTCGCCTTCGCCCTGCAACGATGAGGTCAGAGGGCCAATCCGGCCGCGTACCGCGTCCCGGGGTCGCGCCGCGGCCGAACCGAATGTCGCCGACGCGCGGAGCCCGCGGCTTGCCGTCTGGAGGCTGCCGAAGGCTTATCCTCCGAGTTCCGCGCTCGCGCCGTCGCCCCGGTTCGAGCGGGCAAGCCAGTGCGAGAAGCCGCGCAGGAGCTCGGGATCAGGGAGTCGTGCTCGCACACCTGGGCCAAGCAGGATCGTATCGACCGTGGGTGAACGTGCCGGTCTGAGCAGCACCGAGCACGCGGAGCTGGCAGCGGTGAAGCGGACCCAAAGGGCGACAACAGTAGTCGCCCGCCTTGCAGACCGGGCATTGCCGGCGAAATTGGCCTGCGGGTTGCTGGAAGCCAGCCAGTCGGGGCTCTATCACTGGCGGTCCCGGCCGACCTCCCCAGCGGCATTACGCCGGGAGTCGTCGCCCGAGGTCATCACAGAGATCCACACCCGCCCCCGGGGCGGGCACCTACAGCGCACCCCGGGTACGGGGCGGATGGCGAACCGCTGCCCCTGCTGACGACCTGGGCGGGCGCGCGACGGCGCGGGCGCTCGACGAGCGCTCGAAGAAGCCGCCGCGGCGGAACAGCCAACGCGAAGCCGTCACCTACCCCGCCACACCGGATCCCGCTTCTCGGCGAAGGCGCGGGCGCCCTCCTGCGCGTCCTCGGATTCGAAGACGGGCCGCACGAGTGCCTGCTGTTCGCGGAAGGACTCGTCCGCGCCCCAGTCCCAGCACCGGCTGACCACATCCTTGGAGACCCGGACCGCCAGCGGGGCGTTCGCGTTGATCCGCCGGGCCAGCGCCAGCGCCTCGTCGCGCGCTCGGCCCGGCTCCACCAGCCGGTTGACCAGCCCGTGGCGGTACGCCACCTCCGCATCGAACGGGTCTCCGGTCAGGGCGTGCTCCATGGCCAACTGGTAGGGCATCCGCCGGGGCAGGCGCAGCAGACCGCCGGCGGCGGCGACGAGACCACGCTTGACCTCGGGGATTCCGAAGCGAGCGCCCTCGGCCGCGACGATCAGGTCGCACGCCAGCGCGAGCTCGCACCCACCGGCCAGGGCGTACCCCTCGACGGCCGCGATCATCGGCTTGGACAGCCTGCGCTCGGTCAGGCCGGCCAGGCCCAGCCTGGGAATCGACACACCCTCACCGCGCAGGAAAGCCTTGAGGTCCATGCCGGCGCAGAACGTGCCGCCGGCGCCCGTGAGGATCCCGGCCAGCAGGTCCGCGCGCTCCTCCAGCTGATCCAGGGCAGCACTGACCGCCCGGGCGACAGCGGAGTCGATCGCGTTGCGCGCCTCCGGCCGGTTGATGGTGATGACCAGAACGTCGTCATGCTGGTCGACCAGCACGCAGTCGGTCACCGCGCCACCCCCTTGCCCGACGGGACGAGGGTTCGCGCGATGACGTTGCGCTGCACCTCGCTGGTGCCTTCGCCGATCTCGAGGATCTTCGCGTCGGCGTAGAACCGGGAGATCGCCGATTCCCGGATGAACCCGTACCCGCCGTGGATCTGGACGCTCGCGCTGGCGACCCGGTTGGCGACCTCGGAGGCGTACAGCTTGGCCATGGCGGCGGCCTTGGCGTACGGACGTCCCTGGTCGCCCAGCCAGGCGGCGCGGTAGACCAGCCAGCGCGCGGCCTCCACCTCGGTGGCCATGTCGGCCAGTTTGTGCCCCACGGCCTGGAACTTGTTCAACGGGCGCCCGAACTGCTCGCGGTCCCCGGCATGGCGGATCGCGAGGTCCAGGGCGGCCTGCGCGAGCGACAGGGACAGCGCGGCGACGCTCACCCGCCCCGCGTCCAGCACCTCCAGGAACTGTCGCAGCCCGTTGCCCTCCTCCCCCAGCAGGTGGTCCTCCGGGACCCAGCAGTCGGTGAACACGAGCTCGCGGGTGTCCAGGGCGTGCCACCCCAGCTTGCGCAGCGGCCGCCCCTTCGCGTAGCCGGGAGTGCCGTCCGGCACGAAGAAGGTTCCGTACCTGTTCTTGCCGCTGGCATCCGTACCGGTGACCGCCAGCACCGTCACGCCGAGGCTCATCTCGGTGCCGGCGTTGCTGATGAACATCTTCGTGCCGTTGAGCACCCAGCCGTCTTCGGTCCGCCGCGCCCTGGTGCGGATGCCCGCCGCGTCCGAGCCCGCCGTGGGTTCGGTCAGGCCGAAGGCGCCGAGCTTCTCCCCGGTCGCGAGGGGGACCAGCCACCGCTTCTTCTGGTCATCAGTGCCGAACCGCGCCAGCGGCAGGGTCGCGATGGTGGAGTGGGCGTTCCACGCCGCCGCCACCGACTGATCGGCCTCGCCCAGGGCTTCCATCGCGGCCACATAGGACACCAACCCGGCATCGGCGCCGCCATAGGTCTCCTCGACGAGCATGCCCATCAGGCCGAGTTCGCCGAGACTGCGGAACACCTCCGCCGGGAAGTAGCACCGCTCGGACCAGTCCGCCGCGTACGGCGCGATCTCCCTGGCAGCGAAGTCCCGGCACATCCGTTGCAGGGCAACGGTTTCCGCGGGCAGGTCGAAGTCCATCTCAGCGCTCCTCCGGGGTCAGCAGGATCTTCAGGTGGGAACCCGAGCTGAGTTCGCCGAACGCGTCGAGCCCCTGAGCGAGCGGGTAGACACCCGTCAGAAGCGGCGTGGGGTCGAGCCGGGCGGTGGCGATCAGGTCCAGCACGCGCGGGATGTCGAAGTTGTACCCCAGCGATCCGAGCACGGTTCGCTCGAACGGCACGATCTGGGTGAGGGGGATCGACGCGGCGCCACCGCTGATGCCGGCGAGCACGGCCCGGCCGCCTCGCCGCACCGTCTTGACGGCGAGTTCGACCAGCTCGGGCCGCCCGGTGGCCTCGACGACGACGTCCGGCCCGACCCGCCCGGTTCGCAGGAACACCTCACGTCGCACGTCGCTGACGGCCGGGTCGTACACCTCGGTCGCGCCGAGCTCGGCGGCGCGCTTCGCCCGGCCGGGCACCGGCTCGCTGACGTAGATCCCCGCGGCGCCGGCGAGCTTGAGCGCCATGAGCGCCGCGATGCCGATCGGGCCGGCACCGAGGAGCAGCGCGGTGTCGCCGGGCCGTACTCCGGCCCGGCGGACCGCGTGCAGCCCCACCGCGAGGGGCTCGGCGAGCGCAGCCAGCTCGTCCGTCACCCCGTCGGGAACCGGCACCAGACCAACCGCGGGCACGGTGACGAACGGAGCGAACGCCCCCGGCGAGGCGACGCCGACCGAACCGCCCTTGGCGCAGATGTGGTACTCGCCGTGGCGGCACCAGCGACAGACCCCGCACCGCAGGCACGGATCGACCGCCACCCGCGTGCCGACCTCGATCCCCGGCACCGGCGAGCCCAGTGCGGCGACCCGGCCGCTGAACTCGTGCCCCAGCGTCATCGGGGGCGTGGCGCCGGTGAGCGGGTGGGGTGTGGTCCGGATGAGATTCGGACCCGCGGTGTACTCATGCAGGTCCGTTCCGCAGATGCCGGCGTAGGACACCGCCACCACCGCGTCGCCAGGCGCCGGGGCCGGTGGTTCCGGTACCTCGTCGAGCCGCAGATCACCTCTGCCGTGCCATCGCAACGCTCGCATCCGACCCACCTTCGCGTCAGAGTTGTTTTTTCGAACAATCGGTACAAGAATCGTGGTTCCCCGCCAGATGTCAAGGGGGCGGGCCGAAACCCCAGCAAGACAAGGGCAGAACAGGATGACTTCCACTCAGGCGAGCGACACCGCCCGCGAGGTCGGCGCGAAGACCGAGATGTACCGGCGGATGCGGCTCATCCGCCAGTTCGAAGACCGGGCGTCCCGGCTGTACCGCACCAACCAGATACCCGGTTTCCTGCACCTGTCGATCGGCCAGGAGGCCACGGCGGTCGGCGCGTGCTGGCCGCTCGACGACCGGGACGTCATCACCTCCACCCACCGAGGTCACGGCCACTGCATCGCCAAAGGCCTGGACGTGACCGGCATGTTCGCCGAGCTGATGGGCCGCAGCACCGGAACCTGCCAGGGGCGAGGTGGTTCGATGCACATCGCCGATCCCCGCAAGGGGATCTTCGGCGCCAACGGGATCGTCGCGGCGGGCCTGCCCATCGCCACCGGAGCCGCCACCGCGGCGCAACTGCGCGACCAAGGCGGCGTGGTGCTCGCGTTCTTCGGCGACGGCGCGGTCGCCCAGGGAATGTTCCACGAGGCGGTCAACCTCGCCGCGGTGTGGCGGCTGCCCATCATCTTCTGCTGCGAGAACAACCACTACGCCGAGTTCTCCGCCGCGAAGGACCAGCACCGTGCGACATTGGCCGACCGCGCCCGCGGGTACGGCATCGGCTACGCCCACGTCGACGGCAACGACGTCGTCGCGGTTGCCGAAACCACGACCGCACTGGTCCACGACCTCCGCCGTGGCGCCGGCCCCGTGCTGCTGGAAGCGGAGACCTACCGCTGGCACGGGCACTACGAGGGCGACCCGGAGCGCTACCGCGAGCCCGCCGAGCTCGAAGAGTGGAAGACGCGCGACCCGCTCGCACTGCTCGCCGCGCGGCTGGAGGCCGACCGCGTCGCGGAGATCGACCGCGAGGTGGACGAGATCATCGACAGGGCGGTCGAGCGGGCTCAGGCCGCCGACGAGCCCGCACCGGAGACGCTGCACCACTTCGTCGGCGTCCCTCGCGAGCCGGTGCCGGAACCGCCCGAACCCGACGGCGAGGTTTTCCGCACGATGGATGCCGTGCACGAGGCGCTCGAGCACGAACTGGCCGCCGACGAGGACGTGTTCCTCGCCGGCATCGACGTCGCCGCGGGCGGCAACGTCTTCGGGCTCATGCGGGGGCTGGCGGACAAGTACCCCGGACGCGTCCGCGACACGCCGATCTCGGAGAGCGCGATCGTCGGCGCGGCCGTGGGGTCGGCGATGGCGGGCCTGCGTCCCGTCGTGGAACTGATGTACCTGGACTTCCTCGGGGTGTGCCTGGACCAGCTGATGAACCAGGCGGCCAAGCTGCGGTTCATGACCGGCGGCGCGGTCAGCCTGCCGCTGGTGGTCCGCACCCAGTTCGGCGCGGGCAAGTCCTCCGGGAGCCAGCATTCGCAGAGCCTGGAGGCGCTGCTCGCGCACATCCCCGGGCTCACGGTGGTCATGCCGTCCACGCCGGCCGACACCTACGGCCTGCTCCGCGCGGCGATCCGGGACCCCAACCCGGTCGTGTTCATCGAGAACCGCCTGCTGTACGGGCGCAAGGGGCCGCGCCCGCGGCCAGGACACCTGGTGCCACTCGGCAAGGCCGCCATTCGCCGCGAGGGCACGGACGTCACCCTGGTGTCGTACTCGAAGCTGGTGCACGACTGCGTCGCGGTGGCCGGGGACCTGGCGCGGGAGGGCATCAGCGTCGAGGTCGTCGACCTGCGCACCATCGCGCCGCTGGACACCGGCACCGTGCTGCAGTCGCTGGCCAAGACGAACCGGCTGGTCGTCGCCCACCAGGCAGTCGAATCCTTCGGCGTCGGCGCCGAACTCGCCGCCGTCGCGGCCGAGCACGGGTTCTGGACGCTGGACGCGCCGGTTCTGCGCGTCGGCGCCGCCCACACCCCCGCGCCGTACGCGCCGTCACTGGAACGCGCGTGGCTCCCCGATCGGGACAGGATCGCCGCGGCCGTGCGGAAGTCCGTCCGTGGCTAGCGTGCGCGTGTCCGGGAGCCGGGGTCAGGCGCCCTCGCGCTCCCGGAACGAGCGCACCCGCTCCTCGAGGTCGTCGGCGTCGTAGGAGGGGCTCCGGAAGCCGGAGATCAACGTGGCGCAGTACTCGCGGGACAGGAACTCGGCGTCCCACCCCCCGCCGGGTTTGGCCCACTGGTAGGTGTGGTTGTGCATGTTGAGGAACTGCAGCATCGCCAGCCGCGCGTCCATCTCACGGAACGCTCCGGACTCCATGGCCTCCACCAGGAGGTCCTGCACGATCTTCTCGAACTCGTGGCGCTGGCGCAGAAGGCGCGTCCGGTTCGCACCGCGCAGGTGCCGGTAGTCGTGCTCGTAGACCCAGATGTGGTCCAGCCGAGCCAGGATGAGCTCCAGCAGCGTCTGCGACAGCAGGCGCAGCCGCAGCACCGGGTCCTCGTCCAGTGCCGCGATCCGCCGCGCGGCGGTCAGCAACGGGTTGAGAACGCGGTTCTGGATTTCGACCAGCAGGTTCTCCTTGGACCCGATGTAGTAGTACAACGCGCCCTTGGCCAGGCCGGCGACCTGACCGATCTCGGCGATGCCCGTCGCCGCGTAACCCTGCTTCGCGAACAGCTGCGCCGCCTGGTCGATGATCTCCTGCCGCTTGATCTCGTAGCCCGGCCCGTGTCCCGGTGGTCTTGGCATAAGCCCACAGCCTATTCCGCGTTCCCGGCGACGCGTGCGCCCGCCTGGGAAACCGCCCGCGCGCTTCCCCGGTCTCACCCGGTCCGGGCTTGTCAGGTCCCGGCCCGAGCCTTAGAGTGCTTCCCGTCACCGTTTCGTAGACCGACTGGTACACGAAACCCGCCACCGGCACAACACACTGGAGTGATGGCCCGTGAGTGATGAAAAATCTCCTGCTCAGCAAGGCCTTGCCGTGCCACGGGAGGAAGTCTCCGAAGAGGACCTACGCGCCCTGGGCGTCGACCTGGCCCGCGACTTCCCCGGCAGCACCGCCGCCGACTTCCGCCGGTACCCGGTCCTGTCCGAGGGCGGCTGGTTCATCGTCGTGAAGCACCAGAAGACGCTCGAGTCGGTCGCCCGCGAGCCGGGCCCGCTGCTCGGCCCGATCACCCTGGCCTCCGATGGCCTGGACGTGAACTGAGAGAGGAAGGTCATCATGATCGGAGTCGATGTCGGCGGCACCTTCACGGATGTCGTGGCGATCGAGGACGGGAAGATCAAGACCGTCAAGGTGTCCACGGACGTGCGAACCACCGAGCGGGGCGTGCTCAAGGGAGCCGAGGAGATCGGCGTCGAAGCCGCCGAGGTCTTCAACCACGCCAGTACCCACGGCCTCAACGCGGTGATCACCCGGCGCCTGCCCAAGATCGCCTTCCTCACCACCGACGGCCACCGCGACATCCTCGACATCGGACGGACGTGGCGCCCGGTCGAGGGGCTGATGAATCCCACCTGGCGACGCTCCTACGGCGACGCGAACCGTCCGCTGGTGCCCCGCTACCTCCGTCGCGGGATCCGCGAGCGCCTCACCGCCGACGGGGCCGTGCTGATCCCGCTCGACGAGGACCAGGCCCGCGCGCAGCTGTCGGTGCTGCGCCGTTGCGGCGTCGAAGGTGTGGCGATCTGCCTGCTCAACGCCTACGTCAACGACCACCACGAGGAACGCCTGCGGCAACTGGTGCACGAGGAGCTGGGCGACATCCCGGTCTCGATCTCCAGCGAGGTCTCACCGCTGGCGAAGGAGTTCGCCCGGGCCTCCACGACCGTCGTCGACGTGTTCATGCGCCTGATCTACGGCGACTACACCCGGCGCCTCGACGCGGGTCTGCGTGAGCTGAAGTTCACCGGCGACCTGAACTTCGCCGACTGCGCCGCTCAGCTGGTGCGCTCGGACGTCGCGATGGAGCACCCGTTCCGCATCGTGTTCGCCGGCCCCGCGGCGGGCACCGTCTCGAGTGCGCACTTCGGCAGCGTGATCGGCGCGCACAACCTGCTCTGCGCGGACGTGGGCGGAACTTCGTGCGACATCAGCATCGTCACCGACGGCAAGCCGTTCGTGAACACCACGTTCGAACTCGAACACGACCTCATCGTCAACGCGTTGTCGAACGAGATCTCCAGCATCGGAGCCGGTGGCGGCAGCCTGGTCACCATCAACGCGGCGGGCGAGCTGAAGGTCGGGCCGGGCAGCGCCGGCGCGGATCCGGGTCCCGCCTGCTACGGGATCGGCGGCACCCAGCCGGCCACGACCGACACCTGCCTGCTGATGGGGATCATCGACCCGGACGGGTTCGCCGGCGGCCGGATGAAGCTGGATCCGGAGCTGTCCAGGCAGGCGTTCGAGGCGCTCGACACGAAGCTTTCGTTCGAGCAGCGCGTGTCCTACGCGTTCAACATCGGGATCAACAACATCGCCGAGGGCGTCACGAACATCGCGATCCAGCACGGTGTCGACCCACGGGACTACAGCCTCGTCGCCTACGGTGCCGCGGGCCCGATGCTGCTGCCCGCCGTGCTCGATCTGGTGCACGCCGCCGAGGTGATCGTGCCGCCGCACCCGGGCCTGTTCTCCGCGCTGGGTCTGGTCAGCACCGACCTCGTCTACGCCGACAGCCGCAGCGCCTACACCCTGCTCACCGCCGAAGCAGCCGAGTCGATCGACAAGGTGTACCGCTCGATGGAGCAGCGCCTGTCGGAGCGGCTCAAGGAGAAGGACCGCGGCAACGTCACGTTCGTCCGCAGTTTCGACGGACGCCTGGCGGGCCAGACGTGGGAGACGCCGTTCATCACGGTGCCCGACGGCGAGATCACCGCCGAAGGCGTCGAGCAGATGGTGGCCAACTTCCACGCGGCCTACGCCGAGCGCTCGGGCAACAAGTTCGAGGCGCTGCCGGTGCAGGGCGTGACCTACCGGGTCCAGGCCGTCGTGCACGCCGACAAGGTCGAGTACCCGGTGCTGCCCGAGCGGGCCGCGGGCGAACGCCCGGAACCGACCCGCACGCTGACCATCCGCTACCTCACCGACGAGGATCTACCCGCCCACGAGTACCAGCGCGCCGACCTGCGCGCGGGCGACGCGATCGACGGTCCGGCGGTCATCCGCGAGCCGCTGTCCACGACGTTCCTGGTGCCCGGGCAGACCGGTCACGTCGGTACGCACGGCGAACTGCGCATCCGCAAGGCGTGAAGGGAAGACCATGACTGTTTCACTCAAGGACCTCGACGACGCGCAGTTCACCGAGCGGTACGGCGCCGACCGGTTCACCGCCACGGTCCTGTCCAGCCGGATGCGCTACATCGTGCAGCACATGTGCACGGGGCTGCTCAACAACGCGTTCTCGCTGATCCTGCGCGACTGGTACGACTTCGCCGCGACCATCTCCGGGCCGCCGGAGCAGAACTACCCGATGTCGTCGGTGAGCAACAGCCTCGCCATGTTCCTCGGCACCATGTCCGAGGCGGTGCGCAACACCATCGAGGAGTACGGTCCGGAGAACCTCCGCCCCGGTGACGTGGTGATCTGCAACGACCCGTACCGCGCCGGCAACCACGTGAACGACATCTGCTTCATCCGGCCGGTCTTCGCCGGCGACCGCATCATCTCGTTCGTGACCCTGCGGGCCCACCAGCTGGACATGGGCGGCGTGGTCCCGGCCGGGTTCAGCGGTACCAAGCGGAACGTGTACGAAAACGGCCTGGTGATCGCGCCGACCCTGCTCTACCGCGACGACAAGCCGGTCAAGTCGGCGTTCAACCTGATCTTCGACAACGCCCGGTACTGCGCCCTGCTGCTGCCCGACATCAAGACCATCTACGCCAACCTCCTGCTGGGCGAGCAGCTCATCCTGGAAAGCGTCGACCGGTACGGGACCGAGGCCTACCTGGGCGCGATCCGGTACAGCACCGACGTCTCCGCCGAGGCGATGCGCACCGCCCTGGCCGCACTGCCCGATGGTGTCTACGAGGCCGAAGAGGGCATCGACTGCGACGGCATCGACGACACCATCGACTACCGGATCAAGGTCAGGATCACCAAGACCGGTCCGCGCATGGAACTGGACTTCAGCGGCACCTCACCCCAGGCGCGCACCAGCATCAACGCCGGCATCCTGGACACCAAGACCGCCGTCGGCGTGGCGCTGAAATTCCTCATCGACCCGGCCACGCCGTTCACCTCCGGCGCCTACCGCGACATCGACATCGTGCTGCCCGCGGGCACTTTCATCAGCGCCACCCCACCCGACGGTGCGGTCTTCCTCTACTGGGAGAGCACCGGCCCCGTCCTGCTGGCGGTGTTCCGCGCGCTGGAGAAGGCATTGGGCCGCAAAGCGGTCGGCGGCGACTACGGCTCGCTCAACATCCACAACGCCAACGGTGTCCTCGAAGACGGCACACCGTGGGTCACCACCGCCCAGTGCGGCGGCGAGCACGGTCCCTGGGGCGCCACCGAAGCCGGCGACGCGGACAGCTACTCCGTGGTGTACCAGGCCAACAACCTCGACCCAGCGACCGAGGCGATCGAATCCGAACTCCCGGCGGTCGTGCTGCGCAAGGAATACAAACCGGACAGCGGCGGCGCGGGAACCAACCGCGGCGGCGCGGCCGTGCTCAAGGACACGTTGTACCTGACAGCGGCCGAGCACTGGTCCAGCCCGCTGCACACCAAGAGCCCCAGCGGGCTGGGTGTCTACGGCGGCCGGAACGGCGGGCTCGGCGCGACGTGGATCTTCCACCCCGAGGACGGGGACGTCGTGCGCCGCAAGGAGCTGATCGGGACCGCCGACGAGGTCTACGCCGGGGCGACCCCGGTCGCCGGCATGCTCGACCCCGCCACGAAATGCGTCGACCCGGACGGCGAGTACTTCTACTTCGCCAGCACGCCGGTCTGGCACACCAAGCCGCACGCCGTGTTCCGCTACCTCACCAACGGCGGCGGGGGCTGGGGCGACCCGCTGCAACGGGACCCGGAGCGGGTCAAGAAGGACGTGCGCGACGAGTACGTGACCGTCGAGGGCGCCTACCGCGACTACGGGGTCGTCATCACGGGCGACCCGGTCAACGATCCGGAAGAGCTGCAGGTGGACGAAGCGGCCACACGCCGGCGCCGCGCCGAGATGGCCGCCCGGTAAGGAGGAACCCGAATGACATCCACCGAACTCACCGATCGGCAGCGCGAACTGCGCGAGCAGTTCCTCTCCGAACGCGGCTACTGGAACAAGTTCTGGGAAGGGCTGCTCACCCTCGATCCGGAGTTCTTCGAAGCCTACCTGAACTTCTCGGCCGTCCCCTGGCGCAAGGGGGTCCTCGAACCCAAGGTGCGGGAGCTGATCTACACCGCCATCGACGCCTCCACCACGCACCTGTACGAGCCGGGGCTGCGCCAGCACATCCGCAACGCACTCGGCTACGGGGCGACCAAGGAAGAGATTATGGAGGTCCTGGAGCTGACCAGCGTGCTCGGCATCCACACCTGCACCCTCGGCGTGCCGGTGCTGATGGAAGAACTGGAAGCCCACGAGCGGAAGAACGGCCAGGGTTCGTGAACGGAGTGCTCGCCGCGGGCGGTCCGGCCGGCATGCACGGACAGCAGGCCGTCGTGACCGGAGCCGCCCGCGGCATCGGCGCCCGGATCGCCAGGGAACTGGCGTGGGCCGGTGCTTCGGTGACAGTGCTGGACATCCACGATCCCGCCGAGACGGTCGCCGCGATCGTGGCCGACGGTGGAACCGCTTCCGGTCAGGTCGTGGACGTCACCGACCTCGCTGCCGTCCGGAGGGCTCTCGCGGGGTTGCCCCGGCTCGACGTCCTGGTCACCTCGGCCGCGGTGTACGGCGACACGGTGGCCCTCGACGACCTGGACGAGTCAGAAGTGGACCTCGTCCTCGGGGTCAACGTCAAGGGCACCCTGTGGACGATCAAGGCCGCGTTGCCGCTGCTGCGGCACCCAGCTCCAGCACGCACTTCTTGAGGTGCCGTCCGGCCAGTTCCCCGACCGCGC
>NZ_JBEXTX010000167.1:0-12229 GCF_040614175.1 Amycolatopsis sp. NPDC006131 | reverse complement strand
GCCGCCACGGGTCGTGGCGGCGGCGCTTCGCGGTGAAGATCAGGCGGAGACGGTGTCCCGGACGATCAGGCCGGTGCCGCCGTGGGTGAGGCGCTCCGGGCCGTCCAGCTTGCCGGTGCGCAGGGCCCAGGTCTCGAACCACCAGGTGAACAGCGGCGGGATGCCCGCCAGCAGCGCGGTGATCACGGTCTTCGGGCGCCAGCCGAGCGGCTTGAACACGGCCAGGGTGACGACCAGGTACACGACGAAGACGACGCCGTGGACCATGCCGAGCACCGGCACGCCGCCCTCGTTCGGGGCGTCGACGACGTACTTCAGGAACATCCCGATCAGCAAACCCGCCCAGGACAGCGCCTCGGCGACGGCGGCCACGCGGAACACGAGAGCGGCCTTGCTGGTCACTGCTTTCCTCCTTGTGAGAAGCACATGAGAAAACGTCCGACTCCGGTCTACGTCAACCACGCTGTCGGACGCTTCGGTACCCAGTGTGAGGCGTGATGGTCCTCACGGGTACCTCGGGGGTCGTGATCATCATCACGAGCGGTCGTCCACAGAGGATCCGCGTAGCCACACGGTCACCCACGGAATATGGATCACGTATGACGCCGTCATCGGTCACCGATCGGCCCCCGCCGGTAGGCCTTGTGGCATGACACTCAGCCGACGCGGTTTCCTGTGGCGGGCCGGCCTGGCCACCGCCACTGTCCCACTGGTGACCTCCGGTCTCGCGAACGCGACCGAAGCCGACCCGGACCGGCTGTTCCGGGCCGGCTCGTTCGACGCCGCCGACCGCGGCTACGCCAAGCTGCTGCGCCGGGACCCGGCGAACGCCCGCGCGGCCGCCCAGCGCGGCTACATCGCCCTGCTGCACAACCGGTTTCCCGACGCGGAACGGTTTCTTTCCCGCGCGCTCGAACTGGTTCCCGGCGATACCGACACCACCCGGAAGCTGGTGGAGTGCTTCGTCCGGCAGGACCGGCACGACCGCGCGGTGCCGTTGCTCGGGAGCACGCCGTTCGGGACCCAGTACGCCGCGTTGCGCGGCAAGCCGTGGGAGATCCGGGGGGCGACGGCGGTCCGGCTCCCCTTCATCGACCTCGATCCGCTGCCGACCGTCGAAGCGTCCCTCAACGGCGGTGAGCCCCGCCGGTTCCTCCTCGACACCTACGGCACGCTCGACCTGGACCAGCCGGTGGCCGACGAACTGGGCCTGCGCTCCCTCGCCACGGTTTCGGGTTACGCGGGCAACCGGCCGGTCACCATCAACCTCGGGATCCTGGACTCGATCCGGTTCGGCGACCTCGAAATCCGCAACATTCCCATGCAGTGGACGAACCAGCCCAAACCGGCGCTCCCGGACGGCGCGATTCCCGCCGGCGTGCTCGGCACGACGGTCTTCTACCGCCTGCTCACCACGATGGACTACGCCCGCCGCGCGCTGGTGCTGCGGCGAAAGGACACCCCGTTCCGGCCAGGGCCGCGTGCCGCACGAGTGCCGCTGTGGCTGGCCGGGGACCACTACCCGTGCTCGCTGGGCAGCCTCAACGACTACGGGCCGAAGATCGTCACGCTGGACACCGGCGGCATCGCCCACGGCCTGGACACCACGGTCGAGATGGCCGAGCGAGCAGGCATCCCGGTGGACTACGCGAACCCCGGCGAGATCAACGGCAGGCCGGTCTACCCGATCACCGCCGAGCGGATCGCGCTGGGCCGGGCCGTCGGCCACGACGTGCGCGGGTCCGCGAGCGCCGGTCCCGTCGAAGGCACGCCGGGCCCCGGGCAGTCGGCGATGTTCGGGTTCGACATCATCGCCAACTTCACCCACGAGTTCTTCAAGCCGTTCGCCGTCACCTTCGACTACACCGGCATGAACTGCTACCTGGAACCCTGACCAGCCGGGCGGCGGTTGACACACCGCCGCCCGGTGGTGTGAAATCCACCCGCTATGACAACGTTGTCGTCGGGTCCGGGGAAGGCGTCGCGGCGCGCCACGATGAACGACGTCGCCCGTCTGGCCGGGGTGAGCATCAAGACGGTCTCGCGCGTGGTCAACGACGAGCCCGCGGTGCACCCGGAGACGGCCGAACGCGTCCTGGCCGCCATCGACGAGCTCGGGTTCCGGCGCAACCTCGGCGCGCGCAACCTGCGCCGCGGCTCGACCACCGGCACCATCGGCCTGGTCGTCGAGGACGTGGGCAACCCGTTCTACTCCGAGCTCACCCGCGCCGCCGAGAAGGTCGCCACCGCGTTCGGCAGGCACGTGCTGTCCGGCTCGTCGGAGGAGGACTCCGACCGTGAACGCGAGCTGGCGCTGGAATTCTGCTCCCGCCGGGTCGACGGGCTGCTCATCGTCCCGGCCGGCACCCAGCACGGCTACCTGCTGCCGGAGATGCGGGCGGGCACGCCGGTGGTGTTCGTGGACCGCCCGGCCGGGGACATCACCGCCGACACCGTGCTGGTCGACAACGCGGGCGGCACCGTCGAAGCGGTCGCGCACCTGGCCCGGCAGGGGCACCGCCGGATCGCCTTCGTCGGCGACCGGCCGGACATCTACACCGCCGCCGAGCGCCTGCGCGGCTACCGCGAGGGGTGCGCCCGCGCCGGGGTCCGCTTCGACGAGCGCCTCGCCATCCTGCGCCCGCCGACCAGGCAGAGCGTCGCCGACGCGGTCGCCCGCCTGCTCGCCGGGCCGGACCCGGCGACCGCGATCATCGCGGGCAACAACCGCGTCACCGTCCACCTGCTGCGGGCGCTGGCCCACGTCGCGCCGCGCCCCGCCGTCGTCGGTTTCGACGACTTCGAACTCGCCGACCTGCTGGACCCGCCGGTGACCGTCGTCGCGCACGACGTGAGCCGTCTCGGGTCGGCGGCGGCCGAGCTGTTGTTCGCCCGCATCAACGGCGATGCCTCCGCACCGAGAAAGGTTGTCCTGCCCGTGCACCTCGTTCCCCGCGGCTCCGGTGAGGTGGCCCCGTGACCGCCCCGATCAAGCTCCCGGCCAACCAGCCCGCCCAGTTCTACCGCGGCGGCGCGGCGATCGCCGCGCTGCGCGGAGTGTCCGAACAGGACTCCGCCTTCGGCCCGGAGGACTGGGTCGCGTCGACCACGACACGCTTCGGCCAGGAGGAGTCCGGGCTGACCCGGCTGCCCGACGGCCGTTGGCTGCGCGACGCCGTCCGGGACGACCCGGAGTCCTGGCTCGGCGCCGAGCACGTCGCGGCGTTTCGCGACTCCACCGCGCTGCTGGTCAAGCTGCTCGACGCCGGCCAGCGGCTGCCGGTGCACTTCCACCCCACCGACTCGTTCGCACGCAAGCACTTCGACTCGCACTTCGGCAAGACCGAGGCCTGGATCGTGGTCGGCACCAGCGGCGACGACCCGCGCGTCTACCCCGGCTTCCGCGAGACGGTCAGCCCCGCCACCGTCGACGGCTGGGTGCGCGAGCAGGACACCGAGGCGATGCTCGGCGCGCTGAACAGCGTCCCGGTCCGCCCCGGCGACACGGTCTACATCCCGGCCGGCCTGCCGCACGCGATCGGCGCGGGCGTGTTCGTCGTCGAGCTGCAGCAGCCCACCGACTTCTCGCTGACCATCGAGTGGCGGAACTTCCTGGACGACCCGGACAAGGGGCACCTCGGCCTCGGCTTCGACACCGCGCTGCAGGCGCTCGACACCTCCGGCTGGGACGACGAGCGGCTGGCGGGCATCGTCAAGCACACCGCCGACGAGCCGGGGTCCACTGTGGACCTGCTGGCCGCGGGTTCGGCGGAGTTCTTCCGGGCCGACCAGCTCCGCCCGTCCCCCGCGCTCGCGCTCGACCCGTCGTTCGCCGTGTTCGTGGCGCTCGACGGGCAGGGCACGCTGCGCACCGAGCACGGCGGCGAGATCGCCGTGGCCAAGGGCGAGACGCTGGTCGTCCCGCACGCCGCCGGGCAGCTCGAACTGGCAGGCGACCTGACCGTCATCCGCTGCCGTCCCCCGGCCCCCGGAGCGCGCTGATGAACGACACCGTCCTGCTCGACGCGCGGAACCTGGTCAAGCACTACGGCTCGGTGGAGGCCCTGCGCGGCGCCTCCTTCCAGGCCCGCGCGGGTGAGGTGACCGCACTGATCGGGGACAACGGCGCGGGGAAGTCCACCCTCGTCAAGTGCCTGTCCGGCGCGGAGCAGCCGACCTCCGGCGAGATCCGGCTGGACGGCAGGACGGTGTCGCTCGACTCGCCGGTGACCGCGCGGCGCCTTGGCATCGAGACGGTGTACCAGGACCTCGCGGTCGCCCCGGAGCTCGACCCGGCAGCGAACCTGTTCCTCGGGCGGGAAATCCGCCGCAAAGGCATCCTCGGCAGGCTCGGCATGCTCGACAAGGCCGAGATGCGGCGGCGCGCGGTCGAGGAGTTCGACCGGCTGGGCGTGACGCTGCAGAGCACGGACGTGCCGATCGGCTCGCTGTCCGGCGGGCAGCGGCAGAGCGTCGCGGTGGCGCGGTCGGTGGTCTGGGCGTCGAAGGTCGTGTTCATGGACGAGCCGACCGCCGCGCTCGGCGTGGTGCAGCGCGAGCGGGTGCTGGACGTCATCCGGCGGGTCCGCGACGAGGGCATCGCGGTGGTGCTGATCAGCCACAACATGCCCGAGGTGCTGTCGGTGGCCGACCGCGTGGAGGTGCTGCGGCTGGGCACGCGCGTGGCCCGGTTCGTGGCGGCGGAGACCAAGCTCGAGGACCTGGTGGCGGCGATGACCGGCGCACTGACCCACGAGGAGGCGGCGTGAGCACGGCGGTCCAGACCGAGGTGAGCGGCGGGATCGGCAAGCGGTCCCTGGGACAGCGGCTGATCGGCGCCAACACGTTCTGGATCGCGCTGGTGCTGCTCGCGTTGATCGCGGTGTTCACGGTGCTGGCGCCGAACGAGTTCGCCACCGTGTTCACGTTCCAGACGCTGCTGATCGAGACGTCGGTGCTGCTGGTGCTGTCGGTCGGGATGACGTTCGTGATCATCACCTCCGGCATCGACCTGTCCGTCGGCTCGGTGCTGATCTTCGCCGGCATGGTGTGCGGCAAGACGATGGAGGCGCTCTCCGGCGGTAACGCGAGCACCGCCGGGTGGGGTGTGATCACCATCGGCCTGGTCGCGGCGGTGCTGGCCGGCACGGCGTGGGGGCTGATCAACGGGTTCCTCATCGCGGTCGCGAAGATCCCGCCGCTGATCGTCACGCTCGGCTCGATGGGCGCCGCGCTGGGTGCGGCGTACCTGCTCAACGGCGGCTCCGACGTGCGCAGCGTGCCGACCACCCTCAACCGCACGCTCGGCTACGGCACGTCGTTCGGCGGCGTCCCGAACCTGGTGCTGGTGGCCGCGGTGATCACCCTGATCGGCGCGTGGCTGCTGCACACCACCCGCTTCGGCCGCTACACCTACGCCGTCGGCTCGAACGCCGAGGCCGCGCGCCGGGCCGGGATCGGCGTGACCGCGCACCTACTCAAGGTGTACCTGCTGACCGGGTTCCTGGCCGGGGTGGCGGGCTTCCTGTCGCTGGCCTACTACGCCTCGACCACGATCACCGCGCACACCAACGACAACCTCAACGCGATCGCGGCGACCGTGATGGGCGGGACGAGCCTGTTCGGCGGCGTCGGGTCGGTGCTGGGCACGGTGATCGGGGTGTTCATCCCGGCGGTGCTGAAGAAGGGCTTCAACATCACGCACGTCCAGGACTTCTGGCAGATGATCGCGGTCGGCGCGGTGCTGGTGGCCGCGGTGTGGTTCGACCAACGGCGCCGCCGGGCGCGCAATTCCCGCTGAAATCCGTACAACGAGGTAGGGAGAGGGATCGGATGAAGTTGGCGCAGATCGCCGGACTGGCGGCGACCGCGGTGCTGCTGGCCGCTTGCGGATCGGGTCAGGTCGGCGGCTCCGGGGGCGCGGCACCGGAGAACAGCAAGCGGCTCACGCTCATCCCGGGCGTGCAGGCGGAGCCGTTCTACATCTCGATGCAGTGCGGCGCGCAGGCCGAGGCGCAGAAACTCGGCTACACCCTGGACACCTCGGCGCCGCAGAAGTTCGAGGCGGCGCTGCAGACGGAGAAGGTCAACGCGCTGGGCTCGAACCCGCCCGCCGCGCTGCTCATCGCGCCGACCGACGACACGGCGATGCTCGCGCCGATCCAGCAGGTCGCCTCGCGCGGCGTGAAGATCGTCGAGGTCGACACGGCGCTGAAGGACACCAGCGTGGCGCAGTCGTCGATCTCCTCGGACAACACGGCGGGCGGGCAGCTCGCGGCGGACACGCTGGCGCAGCTGGCAGGCGGGAAGTCCGGGTCGGTGCTGGTGCTGGACACGATCGCGGGCACCTCGACCACGAACGCGCGCGCGGCCGGGTTCGAGGAGCAGCTGAAGAAGTACCCGAACCTCAAGTCGGTCGGCATCCAGTTCACGCAGAACGAGCCGGAGCAGGCCGCGTCGAAGGTGACCGCGGCGCTCGCGTCGACCCCGGACCTGGTGGGGATCTTCGCGACGAACCTGAACACCGGCGAGGGCGCGGCGACGGGCCTGCGCAACGCAGGCAAGGTGGGCCAGGTCCAGCTGGTCGGCTTCGACGCCAGTCCGTCCGAAGTGGAGGGCCTGCGCAACGGCGAGTACCAGGCGCTGATCGCGCAGGACCCGGCGATGATCGGGCAGCAGGGCGTGCAGCAGGCGGTCGCCGCGCTGGAGGGCAAGCCGGTGACGCGCAACCTGACGGCGCCGCTGCACTCCATCACGAAGGCGAACATGGACGCCAACAGCCAGTACTTCTACAAGCAGTCCTGCTGAGGGGGCCGGGGAGGTGCGCCACTGGGGGTGCGCACCTCCCCGGTTTCACCGCAGCGTCTTCAGGTGCTCGGCCAGCCACCCGCGGGCGGCCCGCCACAACCCGGCGCCGAGCGAGATCCGCGCGACGCCCAGCTCGGCCAGCTCGGCGACGGGGCCGTTGGCGTTGACCGCGGCCGGGCTCACCGCACGCACGAACTCGGCCAGGACCTCGCGGTCGCGCAGCAGGATCGGGTACACGCAATCCGCCCCGGCTTCGAGGTACGCCCGCGCGCGTTCGACCGCCTCCGGCAGCACGGCACGCGGGTCCGGCGCGCCGAGGAACACGTCGATGCGGGCGTTGATCACCAGGTCCCGCCCCGCGGCCGCGCGCACCGCCGCCAGCCGGGCGGCCTGCTCCTCGACCGGCCGCGGGGCGCCACGCACATGGTCGGTGTCCTCGTAGTTGCACCCCACGGCGCCGGTCGCCAGCAGCCGTTCGGCGAACTCTGGTCCGGACAGCCCGTAGCCGCTCTCGGCGTCGACCGTCACCGGCACCGACACCGCACGGGCGATGCGGGCCGCGGCGGCGAACATCTCCTCGGCCGGTGCGGCCTCGCCGTCCGGGTAGCCCAGCGCGGCGGCGACGGCGACCGACGACGTCGCCACAACCGGGAAGCCCGCCTCCTCGACCAGCCGCGCGGTGTCGGCGTCCCACGCGTTCGGCAGGAACAGCGGCTTCCCCGGGACGTGCAGCGCCCGCAGCGCTTCGGCGGTCACCGGGGGTCCGCCGGGAGCGGCTTGTGGCTGGTGACGCCGAGCCGGTTGAACGCGTTGATCACCGTCGCCGCCCACGCGACCGCGACGTACTGCTCTTCGGTGAACACGCTGGTCGCCTGCTGGTAGACGTCGTCGGGCACGTCCTGGTTCTGCGGCAGCCGGGTCATCGCGTCGGTCAGCGCGAGCGCCGCGCGTTCCTGCTCGGTGTAGAGATCGGTCTCCCACCAGGCGCTGAGCATGATGATCCGCCGCTCGCTCTCCCCCAGCTTGCGGGCGTCCCGCGAGTGCAGGTCGATGCAGTAGGCGCACCCGTTGAGCATCGACGCGCGGATCTTCACCAGCTCGATCAGCCGCTGGTCCAGCCCCGCGTTCGCGGCCGCCTTCTCGACGACGGTGTGCAGGTGGAGGATCGACTTGTAGGCCTCGGGCAGCGCGGCGGACAACTGGATTCGCTTGGTCATGACGACCACGCTATCCGCCGCTGGCACACGAGTATGGTCCAGTTCTGTGGCACATTCGTGGTCCAGTTCCGACCTCCACCTCGACTGGTCGCCGTCCGCGGGCAGGCGCGGGCTGGCGGACGCGTTGCGCCGCGCCATCCGCGAAGGCCGCCTCGCGCCCGGCACGGCGCTGCCCTCGACACGAGCGCTGGCGGCCGACCTCGGCATCGCCCGCGGCACCGTCACCCGCGTCTACGGCGACCTGACCGCCGAGGGGTACCTGCGCACCAGCCAGGGCGCGCCGACCCGCGTCGCCGCCGGCCCGCGCCCGTCCGCGGAACCCCGCGAGAAGTCCGGGCCGCCCACGTCCGCCTGGTGCCGGGACGCGCGCTGGGATCTGTTCCCCGGGCGGCCCGACCTGTCGTCGTTCCCGCGCGCGGCGTGGGCGTCCGCGATGCGCCGGGTCCTGCAATCGCTGCCCGCCGGTTCGTTCGACTACGGCGACCCGGCCGGGCCGGCCGTGCTGCGCGAGGCCCTGGCCCGGTACCTCGCGCGCAGCCGCGGCGTGCTGGCCGACCCGGACCGGATCGTGGTGTGCGGCGGCTACTCCCACGCGATCAGCGTGCTCGGGCACCTGTTCGACGAGATCGCCTTCGAAGACCCGTCGCTGCCGGAGTTCCGCGACGGCGCGGCCAAGGGTGGCGCGAAGATCGTGACGGTGCCGGTGGACGAACGCGGCATCCTGGTGTCCGAACTGGACAGTCCGGTGGCGGTCGTGACGGCCGCGCACCAGTACCCGCTCGGGGTCACGCTCGCGCCGGAACGCCGGTCCGCGCTGGCCTGCTGGGCGGCCGCGGGCGGCCTGGTGATCGAGGACGACTACGACGGGGAGTTCCGGTTCGACCGCCAGCCGGTCGGGGCGGTGCAGTCGCTCGCGCCGGAGCGGATCATCTACGCGGGCGGCGTCAGCAAGACGCTCGCGCCGTCGCTGCGGATCGGCTGGCTGGTGCTGCCGCGGCGCCTGATCGGGCCGACGCTGGACACGATGACGGCGCTGGGCTGGCGGGCCCCGGTGATCGACCACCTGGCACTGGCGGACCTGCTGAACTCCGGCGCGTACGACCGGCACGTCCGGCAGCGCCGCGTCGCCTACCGCCGCCGCCGGGACCGGCTGATCGCCGCGCTGCCGCCGGGGTTCGTGCCGGAAGGCATCTCCGCGGGACTGCACCTGGTGCTGCGTGTGCCGGACGAAGCCGCTGTGCTGCGGGCGCTGCGCGCGCGATCGGTGGCGGTGGACTACCTGAGCCGCTACTGGACGGGCACCGGCCCCGGCGGACTGGTGATCGGCTACGCGACGCCGGCCGAGCACGCGTTCGGCCCGGCGGTGGAGGCTCTGGTGGACGGCCTGCGCGCCTGAGTCACCCGCGGTCGGGTCGCAGCGCCGCGAGGAGCTCGTCCGCCGCGGCGTACGGGTCCAGCTCGCGCTCGACGACCTTCTTCGCCACCGCGGGCAGGTGCCCGCCGCCGTGCAGGTCGGTCAGCCGCGCCTGCAGCTCGCGCAGCGCGATGGCCGCCACCTCGTCCGCGGCCCGATCGGCGCGGCGGCGCTCCAGCTCCCCGTGCGAAGTCAGCCAGTCGTGGTGCTCGGACAGCGCCTTGACCAGGTCCTGCGCGCCTTCGCCGCGCGCGGCGACCGTCCGCACGATCGGCTGCCGCCAGCTCTCGCCGCGGATCTCCCGCCGCGCGTAGGCGATCATCTGCTTCAGGTCGCGCACCACGGTCTCCGCGCCGTCGCGGTCGGCCTTGTTCACCACGAACACGTCGGCGATCTCCAGCACCCCGGCCTTGGCCGCCTGGATCCCGTCGCCGAGCCCGGGGGCGAGCAGCACCACCGTGGTGTCGGCCAGCTTCACGACGTCCACTTCGGACTGGCCGACCCCGACGGTCTCGATCAGGACGACGTCGAACCCGGCGGCGTCGAGCACCCGCACCGCCTGCGGCGTCGCCCAGGACAGGCCGCCCAGGTGCCCGCGGGTGGCCATCGAGCGGATGAACACGCCCGGATCGGTGGCGTGCTCGGTCATCCGGATCCGGTCGCCGAGCAGCGCCCCACCGGAGAACGGCGACGACGGGTCGATCGCGAGCACCCCGACGCGCTTGCCCTCCGCACGCAATGCGGACAACAGCATGGACGTCGAAGTCGACTTGCCGACCCCGGGCGGCCCGGTCAGGCCGATCACCCGCGCCCGGCCGGTGTGCGGCGTGAGCGCCGCGGCCACCTCACGCAGGCGCGGGTGCGCGTCCTCGACCAGCGAGATCAGCCTGGCGACCGCGCGCGGCTGTCCCTCCCGCGCGCGGTCGACGAGTTCCCCGACGTCCAGTGGCACTACAGCGCGGGCACCTTGATCAGCAGCGCGTCGCCCTGGCCACCACCACCGCACAGCCCGGCCGCGCCGAGCCCACCGCCGCGGCGGCGCAGCTCGTGCACCAGGTGCACGGCCAGCCGCGCACCGGACGCGCCGATCGGGTGGCCCAGCGCGATGGCGCCGCCGTCCACGTTCACGATCTCCGGGTCGATGCCCAGCGCCTTCGTCGACACCAGGCCGACCGCGGCGAACGCCTCGTTGATCTCGACCAGGTCCAGCGCGCTCGCGTCCAGCTTCGCCTTCGCCAGCGCGGCCTTGATCGCGTTGGACGGCTGCTCGTGCAGGCTCGCGTCCGGGCCGGCGACGACACCGTGGGCGCCGATCTCGGCGAGCGGCTCCAGGCCCAGCTCCTCGGCCTTGGCCCGGCTGGCGACGACGACCGCGGCGGCGCCGTCGGAGATCTGCGAGGCCGAGCCCGCGGTGATGGTGCCGTCCGAGGCGAACGCCGGGCGCAGCTTGGCCAGGCTCTCCGCGGTGGTGTCGGCGCGCACGCCCTCGTCGGTGTCGAACACGACCGGGTCGCCCTTGCGCTGCGGGATGGACACCGGCGCCAGCTCGGCCTTGAACCGGCCGGCTTCGGCGGCCGCGACCGCACGCTGGTGCGACCGGGCCGAGAAGGCGTCCTGGTCCTCGCGCGTGATGCCGTAGCGGGAGTTGTACTTCTCCGTGGAGGCGCCCATCGCGCACTGGTCGAAGGCGCAGAACAGGCCGTCGTAGGCCATGTGGTCGAGCAGCGCGGTGTCGCCGTACTTGAAGCCGGACCGCGACTTCGGCAGCAGGTGCGGCGCCTGGGTCATCGACTCCTGGCCACCCGCCACCACGAGGTCGAATTCGCCGGCGCGGATGAGCTGGTCGGCCAGCGCGATGGCGTCCAGGCCGGACAGGCACACCTTGTTGATGGTCAGCGCGGGCACGTCCATCGGGATGCCTGCGGCGACCGCGGCCTGACGGGCCGGGATCTGGCCCGCGCCCGCGGTGAGCACCTGACCCATGATCGTGTACTGCACCTTGTCCGGGGACACCCCGGCCTGCTCCAGCGCGGCCTTGATGGCGATCCCGCCGAGTTGCGCGCCCGTGAAGTCCTTCAGTGAACCGAGCAGACGCCCGATCGGGGTACGCGCGGCACCCAGGATGACGGAACCGGACACAGCAGCCTCCAACAGACGAACGACGGCGGTCGATCCGACGATACCCGGAGCAACCGTCCAGTACAGGTGTGAGCCGTGGCACCCACGCACCCAGGTGCCAAGCTTTATCCTCACCACTATGAATGACGCGCTGAAGCCGTTCGTGACGACCATCGACCACGTCGGCATCGCCGTCGCCGATCTCGACGCCGCGATCGACTTCTACGCGGAGAACTTCGGCATGATCGCCACGCACTCCGAGGTCAACGAGGAGCAGGGCGTGCGCGAGGCGATGCTGCACGCGCCGGGCGACGAGTCCGGCCCCGCCATCCAGCTGCTCGCGCCGCTGCGCCCGGACTCGACGATCGGGAAGTTCCTCGACACCAAGGGCCCCGGCCTGCAGCAGGTCGCCTACCGGGTCACCGACGTCGAGGCCGCGGCCGAGGCGCTGCGGGCCAAGGGCCTGCGCCTGCTGTACGACAAGGCCAAGCGCGGCACCGCGAACAGCAAGGTGAACTTCGTGCACCCGAAGGACGCCGGCGGGGTGCTGGTCGAACTGGTCGAGCCCGCCGCCGCGCACTAAGAGCGTGTCTCATGTGGTGTGTTTGCGGAGTTTCTTGTAGCAGGTCAGGGCGGCTCCGAGGGTGAGGAAGGCGAGGAAGTGGCTGGCTTT
>NZ_JBEXTX010000166.1:0-12236 GCF_040614175.1 Amycolatopsis sp. NPDC006131 | reverse complement strand
CCACGGGCGCCCCGCTAGGCGCGCCACTCCGGATCGCGGCCCGTCAGCGCCAGCAGCCGGACCAGCACCGGCGCCTCGTCGGCGCACGGCACCTCCGGCCCGAACACCTTCATCTCCCGCGCCTGCTCCGCCGTCGCCTTGGCCGAGGCGTACAGCGCCGCCGCCACCTCGGGGTCCACGGTCAGCGGCAGGCCGGTCGCACGGGCCAGGTCCCAGCCGTGCACCACCCATTCGGTCAGCACCATTCCGGCGATCATCTCGGCCGGCATCTCCGCGTCGCCGAACTTCGTGGTGCCCTCGAGCGCCCCCGGCCGCCCACAGGTATCCACAAGTCCATCCACAAGCGTGCACAGCTCACCCAGCCAGTCACCCTGCGTGAGATCGACGTCCCGCTCGCCGGCGGTCACCGCGGGCGCCGGTTCGCGGCGCAGCGCCGCCGCCAGCCACGGGCCCCAATAGAGAAGGTGGTTGAGCAGGCCACGCACGTCGTATTCGGCGCACGGAGTCCGGTTGTCCAGTTGGGCTGGTTCGATGGCGCGGAGCAGCCCGGTGAACTCGCGCGCGGCCCGCTCCAGCATCGGTCGAAGGTCGGTCATGCCTCCATTCAGCCGAATCGCGACGCCGCCGTCTTGAACAAAAGCGACAGCCGCTCACGAATGACCCGCCCGGACAGAACCGTGTTCAACCTGCCGCGCAATGAAAAAAGCCGCCGGGAATCCCCGGCGGCTCTTCCACGCCCCTCTTTACCCGAACTGCGCTCAGTTCTTCTTGTGGTAGGCCTCCACGACCTCCGACGGGATACGCCCGCGGTCGGAAACCTGGTAGCCGTTCTTGCGCGCCCAGGCCCGAATGGCCTGGTTCTGCTCGCGGTCGACCGACGCGGAACGACCCGCGACCTTGCCGGCGGGCTGACGGCCCGGCGTGCCCCGCTTGCGGCCACCGGCACGCCGCGCGTGCTCGACGTACTGGGCCAGCGCGTCACGGAGCTCCTCGGCGTTTTCCGCCGACAGGTCGATCTGGTACGAGATGCCGTCCAGTCCGAACTCGACGGTCTCGTCCGCCTCCGAGCCGTCGATGTCGTCGATGAGCGACACCAGCACCTTCTGTGCCATGTGTTTCCTCCTGTTTTCGGCCAGCCACGAATGATCGGGCAGGGGCAGGCGCCCTGACCAGAAGCCATTGACTAGGACATTAATACCCGGAATCAGGGCAGCACGCAAATCACGTTACCGATACCGTGACTAGTTCGTGCCTGCTATTCGGGGCGCACCAGCGGGAAGAGGATGGTCTCGCGGATGCCGAGGCCGGTGAGGGCCATCAGGAGACGATCGATGCCCATTCCCACGCCACCACTCGGTGGCATTCCGTACTCGAGCGCGCGCAGGAAATCTTCGTCGAGGCGCATCGCTTCGCTATCCCCGGCCGCGGCCTGGCGGGCCTGGTCCAGCAATCTTTCCCGCTCGATCACCGGATCGACCAGCTCCGAGTATCCGGTGGCCAACTCGAATCCGCGGACGTAGAGGTCCCACTTCTCGGCCACACCGGGCTTGGTCCGGTGCTGCCGCGTCAGCGGCGAGGTCTCGATCGGAAAATCCCGTACGAAAGTCGGCTCGTGCAGGTGATCACCGACCAGGTGCTCCCACAGTTCCTCGACCAGCTTCCCATGGCCGAGTTTCGGATCGACCTCCAGGCCGCGCGCGGACGCGAACCCGCGCAGCTTCTCGACCGACGTTTCCGGCGTCACTTCCTCGCCAAGCGCGTCGGACAACGAGTCGTACATGCTCAGCGACGTCCATTCGCCGGACAGGTCGTACGACGAGCCGTCGGCGAGCGTGACCTCCAGGCCACCGAAAACGGCCTGCGCCGCTTCCTGGATCAGCTCCCGCGTCATCACCGCGTTCGTGTCGTAGGTGGCGTAGGCCTCGTAGTACTCCAGCATCGCGAATTCCGGCGAATGCGAGGAGTCGCTGCCCTCGTTGCGGAAGTTGCGGTTGATCTCGAAGACCTTCTCGATCCCGCCGACCACGCACCGCTTCAGGAACAGCTCCGGCGCGATCCGCAGGTACAGATCGATGTCGAACGCGTTCGAATGGGTGATGAACGGCCGGGCCGACGCGCCGCCGTGGAGGGTCTGCAGCATCGGCGTTTCCACCTCGGTGAAACCCCGGCGGTGGAACGATTCCCGCAGCGAACGAACCACCGACGCGCGCGTGCGCACCACGTCGCGGGCCTGCGGGCGCAGGATCAGGTCGACGTAGCGCTGGCGGACGCGGGTCTCCTCGGCCAGCTCCTTGTGCGCGACCGGCAGCGGGCGCAGCGCCTTCGCGGCCATCCGCCACTCGTCGGCCATGATGGACAGCTCGCCGCGCTTGGACGTGATGACCTCGCCGTGCACGTAGACGTGGTCGCCGAGGTCGACGTCCGCCTTCCAGGCCGCCAGCGCTTCCTCGCCGACGTTCGCGAGGCTGATCATGGCCTGCAGTTCGGTGCCGTCGCCTTCGCGCAGCGTCGCGAAGCAGAGCTTGCCGCCGATGCGGGAGAACATCACGCGACCGGTCACGCCGACGACCTCGCCGGTGGCCGTGTCGGCGGGCAGGTCCGGGTGCGCCGCACGCACTTCGGCGAGCGTGTGGGTGCGCGGCACTTCGACCGGGTACGGCTCCACACCCTCCGCGAGCAGCCGATCGCGCTTGGCCCGACGGACCCGCATTTGTTCGGGCAGGTCGTCAGCGGGCACCGGGCGATCCGGGGAGGGGGAATCCGTCATGCCGATAGGGTACGAACCCCCGCGACGACTAGGCCAACCGGATTACCTGTACCGACCAGCGCAAGCACACCGATAGCATCGCCGGAGTGAGCGAAACCACTTCATCCGCCGATCGTGAGCTGTGGAGCCGGCGGTCCCGCTCATTCGGGGGGCACGCGGACGCCTACGACGAACACCGCCCGGATTACCCGCTCGACGGAATCCGCTGGGCGTTGCCGCCCGGGGCCGCGGAAGTGGTGGACCTGGCCGCGGGCACCGGCAAGCTCACCGGCGGCCTGCGCGCGCTCGGGCTGCGTGTCACGGCGGTCGAACCGGATCCGGGCATGCGCGCCGAGTTCGCCCGCCGGCACGCGTGCGTCGAAGTCCTGGACGGCACGGCGGAGCGGATCCCGTTGCCCGACGCCAGCGCCGACGCGGTGCTGGCCGGCCAGGCGTTCCACTGGTTCGACCTCGACGCCGCGCTCCCCGAAATCGCACGCGTGCTGCGCCCGGGCGGCGTGGTCGCCGGGCTGTGGAACGGCAACGACGATTCCGTCCCGTGGGTCGCGGAATTCGTACGGGCCTCCGGTTTCGTGCAGCGCGGGCGGTCGGTCGCGACTCTGCCCGAACACCCCGCGTTCGGCGCGTTCGAGGAGAAGACGTTCCGGCACTCGCACCGGCGCACACCCGAAAGCCTGGTCGAAACGATCTCCACGCATTCCCACCTGCTCGTCGCGGACGATGCCGAGCGCGCGGAGACGCGGCGGCGGGTGCTGGAATTCCTCCGCGTCAACCCGGCCACCGCGAACGGCGAATTCGACCTGCCGCTGCTGACGACGGTGCTGCGCGCCGTCCGCCGCTAACGCGTCTGACGTTCGAAGGCCAGGCGCAGGCCCAGCAGCGTCAGGTCGGGCACGTGCTCGGTGATCGTCTCCGATTCGCCGATCACGAGCGGCGCCAGCCCGCCGGTCGCGAGCACGGTGACCGGCTCGTGCGTCCGCGCCGTCAGCTCACGCACGATCCGCCGCACCAGGCCGTCGACCTGGCCGGCGAACCCGAACACGATGCCGGACTGCAGGCACTCCACAGTGTTCTTGCCGATCACCGATCGCGGCCGGACCAGTTCGACCTTGCGCAGCGCCGCCGCGCGGGAGGCCAGCGCATCGACGGAGATCTCGATGCCGGGCGCGAACGCGCCGCCGAGGAACTCGCCCTTCGCGGAGATCACGTCCACGTTGGTCGAGGTCCCGAAGTCCACGACGACGCACGCCGTGCGGTACAGGTGGTGCGCGGCGAGCGTGTTGACCAGCCGGTCCGCGCCCACCTCACGCGGGTTGTCCACCAGCAGCGGCACGCCGGTGCGCACGCCGGGCTCGACCACGACCTTCGGCACCCGCGCGTAGTAGCGGCCGAGCATGACCCGCATCTCGCGCAGCACCGCGGGCACGGTGGACAGCGCGCTGATCCCGGTGATCGCGTCGGCGTGCTCGCCGAGCAGGCCGCGCATGGTCAGCGCCAGCTCGTCGGCGGTCATCTGCGCGTCGGTCCGCATCCGCCAGTCGCCGACGAGCTTGGCCGCGTCCCCACTGCCCTCGTACAGGCCGAGCACGATGTTCGTGTTGCCGACGTCGATCGCCAGGAGCAAGGGAGTTCAGCTCTCGGCGTGCAGCAGCGCGTCGAGCCGCGCGGCGTCGACGGTTTCGGCGACCGGGAACGGGTTCTCCCGGTCCGGCGACGCGATCGGGATGCTGCCGCTCACCAGGCCGGAGCCGTCGGGCGCGTGCCCGGGGTCGCTGCCCTCGTGCTTGATCCGGTTCTCGTCGTCGACGAACACGATCCGCGGCTGGTAGGTGGCCGCCTCGGCGTTGTCCATCTGCCCGTAGGAGATCAGGATGACCAGGTCGCCCGGGTGCACGAGGTGCGCGGCGGCGCCGTTGATGCCGATGACGCCGCTGTCCCGCTCGCCCGGGATCACGTAGGTCTCCAGCCGCGCCCCGTTCGTGACGTCCACAATGGCCACCAGCTCGCCCGGCAGCAGGTCGGCCGCCTCCATCAGCGTCTCGTCGATCGTGACCGACCCGACGTAGTGCAGGTTGGCCTGGGTGACCGTCGCGCGATGGATCTTCGACTTCAGCATCGTGCGGTACATGGTTATCTCACTTCCTCCGACGCGCCCAGCACCACCGGGACGTTGTCGATCAGCCGGGTCCGCCCGACCCGGGCGGCGATCAGCAACCGTGCTTCCCCATCGACGGGCGCGGGACCGAGATCGGTTCCGCGCAATTCGAGGTAATCCACGTCGACCTCCGGGCGGGCGGCCAGGGTCGCGCGCGCCGCCGCGAGGACCGCTTCCCCGCCGTTCGGGCCGGAGTGCCCGCCGGCCGCGAGCGCCGCGGACAGCACCACGGCGGCTTCCCGTTGTTCCGGCGAGAGGTAGACGTTGCGCGAGGACAGGGCCAGGCCGTCGGACTCCCGCACCGTCGGCACCCCGATCACGCGGACGTCGAGGTTCAGGTCGCGCACCATCCGCTTGATCAGGACCAGCTGCTGGTAGTCCTTCTCGCCGAAGAACGCGAAGTCCGGCGTGACGATGTTGAACAGCTTCGCCACCACCGTCAGCACACCGGCGAAGTGGCCGGGGCGGTGGGCGCCCTCCAGCTCGTCGCCGAGCGGACCCGGGTGCAGGGTCACCGCGTGGCCGTCGGCGTAGAGGTCGCCGACCTTGGGCACGAACGCGATCTCCACGCCGTCCTCGGTGAGGATCTCCAGGTCCCGCTCCAGCGGCCGCGGGTAGGCGTCGAAGTCCTCGCCCTCGCCGAACTGCAGGGGGTTCACGAAGATCGACACGGCGACGACGGTGTTCGGCAGGCGCTTGGCGCGGCGGATCAGCTCGCGGTGGCCGGCGTGCAGCGCGCCCATGGTCGGCACCAGCGCGACCTTGCGGCCCACCGAGTGCAGCGCCGCGGTGACCCGGTGCACGTCGCCGGGCGTCTGGTAGGTGTTCAGCTGCCCGCGGCTGAATTTCGGTGTGGTCACGGGTTTTCCGGCCTTTCCAGAAGTTCGGTGATCTCGGCGGCGGCGCCGGCGTCGAGCAGGCCGGCCGCTTCGGCTCGCTGCGCGGTGCGCCGGGCGAGCGAGGTGTAGGCGGGCACGATCGCGGGCTCGGTGGCTTCGAGCACGCCCAGGTGCTTGCGCAGAGTACCGGTGTCGCCGCGGGCGACCGGACCGGTCAGGGCGCGGTCGCCGTGCCGCAGCGCGTTGTCCAGCGCCGCCGACAGCAACGGGCCGAGCATGCGCTCCGCGTCGCCGATCCCCGCGCCACGCAACAGGTCCGCGCAGTCGTCGACGAGCGTGATCAGGTGGTTGGCGCCGTGCGCGAGCGCCGCGTGGTAGAGCGCTCTGGCGGCTTCCGGCACCCGCACCGGTTCCGCGCCCATCTCGACGGTCAGCGCCTCGCCCACGCTCCACGCGGCCTCGTCGTCGGCCGCGGCGGTGACGCCGACGCTGCAGGCGGCGAGCCGGTCGAGGTCCTCGGACCGGCCGGTGAACGTCATGACCGGGTGCAGGGCCAGCGGCAGCGCTCCGGCTTCGGCGGCCGGGGCCAGCACGTCGAGGCCGTGCGCGCCGGAGGTGTGGATGACAATCTGGCCGGGGCGCCAGGAACCGGTGGCGGCCAGGCCGCGGACCAGGCCGGCGAGTTCGTCGTCGGGCACGGCCAGCAGCACGAGGTCCGCGGCCGCGGCGACCTCGTCCGGCGGTTTGAGCGGCACGCCCGGCAGCATGCGCTCGGCGCGGGCCTGGGAAGCGGCGGAAATGCCGGCGGCGGCGACCACCGTGTGCCCGGACCGGGTCAGCGCGGCGCCGATGACGCTGCCCACGCGGCCGGCGGAGATCACTCCGACGCCGAGCCTGGCGGGACGACTCACGGCGTGCCCCTGTGGACGCTCATGGCAGCAGAACTCCTCAGCTCGTTCCAGTCCCGCTCCGTTCGCGGGTACCGGACGACGGGGCGAGAGTAGCTCGCGGAAACGCCCCGGGTCGGCGGCGGGTGACCAGCTTCACCCGACCCGGTTTACCCGGTATGACTGCCTTCACCCGCCAACCGGACCGCGTCGGCGCGGGAAGCGCGCAGCGTGGCCAGCAGTTCCCGCTTGCGCTTCTCGTGGTCCGGGGTCTCCTTGCGGCGGCGCAGGAACGCGAGTTCGGTCACGCTGGCCTGGTAGCGGGCCACGGCTTTCGCGGCCGCGCGCCCGGACTGCCGCCTGGCCTGCCGCCGCCACTCGCGGCGGCCGGCGAGCGTGGACAGCAGCTCGACCTCCGACGGGGCGATCAGCCGCGCCTGGACCATCGCGGGCAGTGCGGCGGTGACGATGCGTTGTTCGCGGCGGCGTTGCAGGAGGACGAGCATCACGACCGCGATGAACATCGGGACCATGATCAGGAAGTAGACGTTGAGGAACGTCTGCGCTCCGCCGAGGACCGCCGCGCCGTTCCAGAGGGCGTGCAGCAGGACGGCGCCCAGGTAGGCGCCGATCGGGGCGAGGACCTTGACGGCCCGGTTGTCGGTGCGGGCGGCGTAGCCGAGGCCGATGCCGGTGATCGCGGCGAAGAGGGGGTGCGTGAACGGCGACAGCACGCCGCGCAGCACGAACGCGGCGATCACGCCGGTGCTGGTGGCGTCGCCGAAGCCGTAGTCGGCGAAGGCGCGGCCGAAGTAGTAGATGTTCTCGGTGAACGCGAAGCCGGCCGCGGTGAACCCCGCGTAGACGATGCCGTCGATGATCCCGTCGAACTCGTCGGCGCGGCGCAGGAGGACGGCGAGCACGAACGAGGCCTTCGCGGCCTCCTCGACGAGCGGGGCGGACAGGAGCGCGCTGAGCTTGCTGCCGCTGCCCTCGCCGAGCAGCAGGTCGCCCACCGTCTCGGCGGTGTTGTTGATCAGCAGGGCGGTGATCGCGGCGAGGCACGCGCCCCAGAAGAAGGCGACCAGGAGGAACTTCGCGGGCTCCGGCTCCCAGCGGTCCACCCACAGGATGGTCGCCACGACGACCGCGACGGGAACGAGCGCCGCGGCGACGCCGATGGCCACCGCGAGCGGCCCGACCTGCACGGTGACCAGGCCGAGAACGGTCAGGCCGCACACGGCCAGGATGACGAGGCCGAGCACGGGCAGGAGCACGGTGAGCCTGCGAGGGGGTGCCGTCACAGCCCGGCACTCTACGGTGACTGGCTGCGGGGGCGAGCGGGGTGGGCGGGGGTCTGGGTGGGCGGGCAGCGCGAGGCGCTGCTGAGCGGAACCGGCGGGTCCAGAGCCGCACCCGCGGAACCACGGTGGTTCCAATCCCGCAGCCCGCCACAAGATCGTTGGTGGGCCGGGCCGGGTCGGCAGCGCCGCAGGGTCGCCCTGGTTCAGAGCCGCACCCACCGAAACCACGGTGGTAACCCCCCACCCCCGCAAAGTCGCGGTGGCTCGGGTCGGCAATGCCGTCGGATCGCCGTGGTTCACGTCCCCGCCCCCGCAAAGTCGCGGTGGCTTGGGTCGGCAATGCCGTCGGATCGCCGTGGTTCAGGTCCCCGCCTCCGCGAAATCGCGGTGGGTCGGGTCGGCAGCACCGCGGGATCGCCGTGTTCCCGGCAATCCAGGAAGGTGGTCAGTCCTCGGCGCGGCGGCGGCGCCTGGGCGTTGCCGTTTTGCCGTTCGCTGCCAGGAGTTCGCTCACCGAGCGGCCCGCGGAGTGGGAACCGGCGTCCTCCTCCACCGCGGCGCGGCGGCCGCGGGGGGTTTCCGGCTCGGGCTTGGCCCGGCGGCCGGTGCTCGCCCAGGTGGCGGCTTCGTCGTCGGGGCGGTGGCGGCGGCCCGTCGGCGTCTCGTCGGCTGCCCGGTGGCCCGTCGCTTCGGCACTGCGGCGGCCCGAGGGCGTCTCAGCAGCCGCGCGGTGACCAGTCGTTTCGGCGCTGCGGCGGCCCGTGGACGTCTCGTCGGCCGCCCGATGCCCCGTTGCCTCAGCACCGCGGCGGCCCGAGGGCGTCTCAGCAGCCGCGCGGTGGCCCGTCGCTTCGGCGCTGCGGCGGCCCGTGGACGTCTCGTCGGCCGCCCGATGCCCCGTTGCCTCAGCACCGCGGCGGCCCGAGGGCGTCTCGTCGGCTGCCCGGTGACCCGTCGCTTCGGCGCTGCGGCGGCCCGAGATCGCGGCGCCGGAACGGTACCCGCTCGACTCGGCCGAGCGGCGTCCGGCGACCGCGGCGCTCGCGCTCGATCGGCGTGCCGGGGCCTCCGCCGCCTCCGTCACCGAAAGCCGCGGCAGCGCCTCGGCCTCCGGGGCCCGCTCCGAGCCTCGACGGCCGTCAGCCTCCGTCCGCAGGCTCGCCGGCACGTCGGCGTCCGACCGCAGCCCGGGCGGCACCTCGTCGGCGTCCGGCACCCGCGGCGCCTCGTCGGGGCGGCGACGACGGCCGGCGGGGGCTTCGTCCTCCTCCGCGCGGCGGCGACGGCCACCCGGCCTGCCCTGCTGCGCCAGCCGCCGGACCTCGACCGGCAACGTCTCGTTGACCACGGGGTGGTCCTCGGGCACCACCGGCGACGGCTCCGGCTGCACGGGCCGCGTCACGCGGGTCGGGAACGCCGCCGACAGATCGGTCGCCGAGCGCTCGGCTCGCGGCGTCCAGTCCGGGTCGACGGGCTTGGCGACCTGCGTCGGCTGCTCCACCCGCTGCGGTTCACGCTTCACCGGGGTCGTCGCGGCGGGCGCACGTACCCGGTCAGGACGGCTCGGCGCGGGACGGCTCGGCTCGACGGGACGGGCCTGCGGGCGTTCCGGCTTCTTCGCCGCCGGCTGCACGCGCGTGCGGTCGGGGTCGACGGGCTCGGCGTTCGCGACCCGGCGGACGGGGAGGTCCATCGACACCTCGGGCCGCCGCGGCTCGGGCGCGCTCGGGCGGCCGCCCGCGCGCACCGGCTCCTTCTCCCGCACCCGCTCGATGAACTCGGTCGGCCGGTCGGTGATCTCCCGCTTCTTCGGCGCGGTGATCTGCGGGGGCTGGCTCGGGCCGGACTCGACGACCCGCTGTTCCTCGCGCAGCGCGCGCATCCGGGTCGCCTGCGCGGTCAGCGCGACGCGCTCCAGCAGCACCTCGCCGCCGAACAGGCTCTGCAGGTTGTCCCGCAGGGAAGCGATTTCCGTGCGCAGCGCGTCCAGTTCGCTGCGGGACTCGGACTCGACCCGTTGCCGCGTCTCGGCTTCGACCTCCAGCTCGAACTCGCGCCGCGCGGCGATCTCGCGTTCGAGCTCCAGCTCGTAGACCTCCTGCGCCTGCGCGACGGCCTCTTCGGTGTTCGTCGCCTGGCGGCGGTAGCGCACGGCGAGGAACGCGCCGATCAGTGCCGCCCACAACGCGGCGACGATCCCCAGCCGCAGGTAGCGAATGTCGTCGGCGACCACCAGCGGAATCGTGGCGCCGACCGCGAGGACCAGGCCGATGAGAAACCACGGCCTGCCCACGACGCGGCCGCGCGTCTCGTCACCCTCGCCAGTCATGACCAACACCGTACCCGCTAGTTATGCGTCTGAGACCTAGTTGGTACTTCGAGCGGTCGGTTCTCAGCGTTAACCGGTCGGGTGATGATCGGGATCACTTTCGTCGTCTTCGGGCGTGCGGCAGCAGTGCTCGAGCCAGAGCGCCGCGGCGATCAACGCGACCGCGCACACCGCGCCGATCGCGACGCTGCGGAGGTCGCTCGACGCCGCGGCCAGCTCCGACGCCCGCGGGATCAACGCGCCGGCGATCCCAGCCCACGCGCCGAGCATGATCGCGCCGAGCAGTGAGGAAGCCTTCGCGAGCGCGACTGTGCGCGCGGCCGAGACCGCGTTGACGAGCCGGCCGGACCGGACGCGCGACCGCATCACGAAGGCCAGTGCGACGTCGATCACCGCGAGCACGAACAGCGTGAGGCCGACCGGGCGCGGCACGCGGGGCAGGTCGCCGTAGGCGAACCTGAACAGCAGGTACGCGGCGACGAGCCCGACCAGCCCGGCGATCACCAGCTCTCGGGGCCGGGTGAAGTGCATACGGCCACGGTACCCAGGTGATCGTGGCACAGTTGACTCTCCACCGGCTGGAGGGTTGAGCATGGGACGCGCGGACGGGACGTTCACCATCGGCGAGTTGAGCCGTCGGACCGGGTTGCCGGTCAAGACCATCCGGTTCTACTCCGACGAGGGGCTGCTCCCGCCCGCCGACCGCACCAGTTCCGGCTACCGGCTCTACGACGTGACGGCGATGGCCCGGCTCGAACTGATCAAGACGCTGCGCGAACTCGGCCTCGGGCTGACCGATGTGTCGGCGGTGCTCGCGCGGGAGACGAGCGTCCCCCGCCTCGCCCGGCGGCACATCGACGCGCTGGAGGAGCAGATCCGCAGGCTGCGGCTGCGGCGCGCGGTTCTGCGTGCGGTCGTGAAACGCGAATCCGAGCTGGAGGAAGTGAAGCTGATGAACAGGCTGGCGGCGATGTCCGACGAAGAGCGGGCCCGCCTGCTCGACGAGTTCTGGCAGGAGGTGACCGAGGGCCTGCCGGTCGACGCGGAGTTCTACGAGCGGATGCGCTCGGCGAAACCGGAGCTGCCCGACGACCCGTCGCCCGAGCAGCTGGAGGCCTGGATCGAGTTCGCCGAGCTCATCCAGGACCCCGAGTTCCGCGCGGTGACCCGGCGGATGAGCGAACGGCACGCCGAGGACCTGCGGGCGGGCCAGGCGACCGTGCCGGCGCAGGAGGATTGGATCGGCTGGAGCGAGCGGGCGCAGAAGGCGTTGGACGCCGGGATGGCCCCGGATTCACCGGAGGGACGCGAACTGGCCGACGACATCGCGCGGACGTGGGCGCCGGAGGGGCAGGACCCCACGGACCCGGCGTTCCGCGCCTCGGTGGCCGACCGGATCGCCGTCGGGACCGACCGCAGGGCCGAACGGTACTGGCAGCTGATGGCGATCATGAACGGGTGGCCGGAGGTGCCGACGCGCGTGCCGGCGGTGGAGTGGCTGACGGCCGCTTTGCGGGGCTGATCGCGCAGGTTGCCTCCCGCACCGCAACAGCGAGCCGGCAACGCAAGTAGGCCGACTACCCCAACCAGACCTCCCCCGCCCCCGATCCACAGCCGATCTTTAGTCGCCGATCAGCGGGGTCAAGGCACGCTTTCCCGCCTTGACGCCGTTGCTCGGCGACTGAAACACAATCGGGGAGAGGGGGCGGGGGTGGTCGGAAGGTGACCTTTCGAGCGCCGTGAGGCGCTGTTTTCGCGCGTAGGCGCGGGTTTAAAGATTAAAAGAGTCCTCGCCGGACGGGCAGGCTCCGGGATGACCAGGGGTTGGGTGCCTCGTCCCACCTCATGCAGTGGGTCGCCGGGTGGTCATCCCGTCGCCTTCCGGTTTGTGCATATCACCTTGAGCCAGGGCCGCAAGGTTGGCATGTTCGGCTGCCGGTTGGCGGCCTGGGTTG
>NZ_JBEXTX010000165.1:0-12323 GCF_040614175.1 Amycolatopsis sp. NPDC006131 | reverse complement strand
GCATGAAGATCAACTACGACGACCTCGGCTCGGGCGATCCGGTGGTGCTGGTGATGGGCACCGCGGCGAACGGCCGCCGGCGCGCCGGGCGGGTTCGGGCACGCGCCGCAGTTCGACACGTACGCCTTGCCGTCACGCAGTGCCAGCCCGCCGGGCATGGTGAGCTGCTGCGTCACGATGTGCTGCGCGCCGTTCTTGCCGACCTGGATCAACGCGCCCGACGGGTCGCCGCTGAGCAGGCCGTTGTGCGCGATTTCCAGCACGTACAGCTTCCCGTGCGCGAAGCCGATGTCGATGATGTTGGTGAAGCCCTGCGCGTACACCTGCGGCGCCTTGCCCGGCACCACCCGGTACACCCGCGCCGCGCCCTTCGGGAACGGGAAGCCGGTCAGCTCGCCGACGTACAGCGCGCCGTCCGGGCCGAGCGCGACCGAGGTCGGCACCGACTGCATCGGGATCTGCGAGCCATCCGGCGCGGTCGCCATCCTGGTCGGGAACGTGGCGATCGTGTGGATGCGGCCCTTGTCCGGGACCCACAGCAGCGAGTTGCCGCCCGCGTCGACCACGACGCGGCCGCCGGGCAGGGCGAGGACCGAGTTGGGGTTGCTGTCCGGCTCGCCACCATCGGGGTTGGCCGTTGCCTCGTAGCCGGCGATGTCGGCGACCGGTTTTCCGTTGCGCAGCAACCACCCCATGAACTGCTGCCCCTTCGGCGGCAGGTTCGTGCGCACCGCGGGGTTCGCCCCCAGGCCGACGGTGACGTACATGTTGCCCTTGCCGAGGAACGAAACGTCCGACGGGCCGATCGCGCCGGAACCGTCGCGCGCGGCGAGCGACGGCACGCCGCTCAGCACGCGTTTCTGCTGCCCGCGGTCGATCCGCGTGACCGCGCCGGATTTGCCGTAGCAAACTTCGCCCTCGGGACCCGCCATGCACGGGCCGGCGCCCCCGCGTCCGGACTCCGCGACGTACAGGGCCCCGTCAGGCGAGAACGACAGCCCGCGCGGGCTGTCCAGGCCGCCGGCCACTGTGGACACCTTGCCGCCGGCCTCCGCGCTCAGCGGAACCAGCGTCACCGCGAGCGCGGTGGCGGCCGTCAGCAGGATTCGGGATGTTTTCATACGCCCGTCCTTTCACGACGATGTGCCCCCCTTCCGGAGACGGAATCGCGCGGACGAACGTTACGAGGAGATTTCGGTTGAGGGCGCAAGTAAACACGCAGCCGTTGCGTCGGGATTTCCACCAGCTGCCAGGACAGCAATCCGCACGCGTAAGCCAGCGGCAACGCCAGCGCCATCAGCAGATACGAGTTCCGCACCCCGGCGAACACGATGAGTTGCTGCACCGGCATCGCCCAGATGTACATGCCGTAACTGCCGTAGACCCACTTGTCGTAGCGCGCCAGCCGCCGCGGCCAGTGGTGCGCCCACACGATCGCGCCGTACCCGGCCGCGAACGGCAGCACGATCCGCGCACAGGGCTGCAGGACAGGCACGAAGTTGACCACCGCGTACACGGCCACGCCCGCGTACGCGGCGGCTCGCGACAGCGGAATCGTTCCGTGGTAACGGTGCATCACCATGCCGATGACGAACGCGACACCGAACGCGACCATCGCGCCGACGGGCACGGACAGCAACGACCCGCCGCGGCCCTGGAAGGTGTAGGTGGCGCCGAGGAAACCGTCGAGCACGACGATCCCGGCCAGCAGCGCGAACAACCCGACGCGGGCGCGGCCGAGCAGACCGGTCAGTCCCGCGACGAGAACCAGCGCGTACCCGGTGGTCTCCATCGGCAGCGTCCACAGCGAGCCATTCGCCGACCACGGGTACGGGTTCTCCGCGAACACGCCGGGAAGCAGGTGCTGCAACGGGTACAGCGCCGCGTTGTGCACCACGTAACCCCAGGTCGCCGTGTCCGTCCAGTACTCGGACGCGTCGAGCACGGTGACCAGTGGACCGATCACGAACGCGGTGAACATGACGACGACGAGCAGCGGCGGCCAGATGCGCAGCACCCGCTTGGCGGCGTACCGCCACCAGGACGCGTCACGCGCCCAGCTGTCGGTGATCTGGAAGCCGCTCATCGCGAAGAAACCCATGAGCGCGAAGTAGCCGGGGGACAGGTCCCAGCTCGCAGGCAGGATTGTCAGCCGCTGCGGGTCGACGAGCGGGAACGAGTGCTCGACGACGACCATGCTCGCGCCGATGAGCCGCAGCCACGCGAACCCGGTCTCGGCCTTGGCGTACTTGACGGGGCGGATCTCCTGCGTGCGCTCCGCCGAGTTGTCCACCGGCACCGCTCAGCCCAGCAGTTCGGTCAGCGCGGCGCGCGCGACGTCCGGCCCGAACTGCGCGGCCACCGCGGCCTGACCGGCCCGGGAGAGCCGGAGCCAGAGCGCGTCGTCGGTCAGCAGCGACACGATTCCGGCGGCGATCTCCTCGGCCTTGTCCCCGGCGAGCACCTCCGCACCGTGCCGCAACCGCATGCCTTCGAACGCCAGCGTCGTGCCGACCACCGGGACACCCGCCGCCAGGCTCTCGCCGACCTTGCCCTTGACGCCGGCGCCGAACCGCAGCGGCGCGACCGACAACCTGGCCGTCTCGTAGAGCGCGCCGAGGGCGGGCACCCAGCCGCGGAACTTCACGCCGTGACCGTCGAGCGTGCGCAGCTCGTTCGTCGGGTCGTGGCCGACCAGGTCGAGCACCGCGTCCGGCACCTGCCTGCGCACCAGCGGCCAGATCTCCCCGGCCAGCCAGTACGCCGCGTCGCGGTTGGGCGGGTGCTCGAAACTGCCCACGAACAACACGCCGGGCCGCCCGTCCGGGCTCGCCTCCGGCCCCGGGGTGTGCACATTGGACAGCACGCTGACCGGCGCGCCCGGCGCGAGGTCGGCCAGCAGGTCGCGTTCGGCGTCGGACACCACCAGCGTGCGGTCGCAGGCGCGCACCAGCGCCAGCTCCAGCTCGCGGTAGAGCTTCGCGCGCTGGTGCAGCATCGTCGACGTCTCCGGCGCGCCGCCCAGCCGCTCCACCAGCTCGGCCTCCCGGGACAGGCGCACGAAGTGCAGGTCGACGGTGTCGAACACGATCCGCGCCTGTGGCGCGCAGATCCGCAGGCGGTCGGCGAGGTGCCACGCCACGGTCGGCCGGGACAGCAGCGCCAGCCGGATGTGCTTGCCCGCCTCGTGCATGAACTGCTCGCGCAGGCCGTTGTCGGTGAGCACGGTGATCCCGGCGCGGTGCAGCTGGTCCAGGTACGCCGGGTCGGCGGGCGGCCCCATCGGGCAGAACACCACGCGGTGACCGAGCGCGACCAGCTCGTCCAGCAGGCACCGCAACCGCACCGATCCGGAGTCGCGGTCCGGGGTGGGCACGGTGACGTCGGCGACCAGCACCAGATCGCCGTCGCGCTGGGTCCGGCCGGGCACGCGCTGGCGGGCGATCCACAGCGGCATGCCCGGGTCGGCCTGCTCCGCGAGGGCACCCGTCCACTTCTCGGTGAAGACCTCGCGGTTGACCTCCTGGTACCGCTTGACGCCCTGCGTGACGTCGGTGCCGTGCGAGACGCCCTCGTGGTGGACGACGACCGCGTCCGGGACCACCACGACGCGCCTGCCCGCGGCGCGGACCGCGAACGCCAGATCGGTGTCCTCGTAGTAGGCGGGGGAGTAGCGCTCGTCGAACCCGCCCAGCCGCTCCCACAGGTCCCGGCGCACGAGGATCGCCGCGCCCGAGCAGTAGTCGACGTCGCGAACGGCCTGGTAGCGCGGGTCTTCCGGGTTGTCGCCGTGGCCGTAGTTGGCGGCGCTGCCGTCGGCGAACACGATGCCGCCGCACTCCTGCAGCCTGCCGTCCGGGTAGACCAGCTTCGCCCCGGCCAGGCCGATGCTCTCGTCGCCGCGGACGACCTCGGTGAGCGCGTCCAGCCAGCCGGGCCGGACCTCGGTGTCGTTGTTCAGCAGCACCAGCAGTTCACCGCGGGCCTGCGCGGCGCCGAGGTTCACGGCGCGCAGGAACCCCAGGTTCTCCGGGGCACGCACGAGCCGGACACCGGGGCACGCGGCGAGCTGCTCGGCCGAATCGTCCGGCGAGGCGTCGTCGACCACCACGACCTCGAACGGCACGCGCGTGCCGCTGTCCTCGATCGCCTGCAGGCAGCGGCGCGTGTAGCTCCACTGCCCGTGCACCGGGACGATGATGCTGACGAGCGGGTCGTCGCTGGTCGAGACCGTGACCGGGCCTTCGGTGGCGCGGCGCCGCGGCCGGTAGCGCTCGATGACCTTGCGGTACTTCGGGCCGCCGTCGTCGCTGGTGAGCCGTTCGATCTCGGCGCGCAGGGGCGCGGCGGCGCGTTCGGCGGCCGCGCCGAGCAACGTGAGCTGCGGGTCCAGCATCGTCGCCGCGGCGGGCACCTCCACCGGGTTGTCGGAGGCGACGCCGACGAGGTAGGTGTGCGGCGCGCCGGTGCCGACCGACCAGCTGTCCTCGCCCGTGCGGCGCAGCTGCTGCGACAGCACCGGGCCGTGCTCGCGGTCGCTGGTGAGCACCGAGCCGATCGCCACGTTCTGCCGCAGCACCGTCACGTGCCGGAACGACGCGCCGAGCAGCGCGCGGAACTGCGGCTCGGTCAACTCCTTGACGTGGAAGGGGTTTTCGTTGCCGTGCTCGTGCGTGTAGACGAGGACGTCCGGCGTGCTGGTGAAGAAGACGCCGCCGGGCGCGAGGCGGGCGCGCACCAGCGCCATCAGCTCGTCCTGCTCGGCGACGTGCTCGAGCGCTTCGAAACAGGTGATGACGTCGAACTTCCCGGCGTCGGCGAGCAGGTCCGGGTCGGTCATGGAACCGGTGGTGAACCGCAGGTTCGGCTGCCCGCCGTAGCGCGCGCGGGCGTGCTCGACGCTGGCCTCGTCGATGTCGACGCCGATCACCTCGGACGCGTGGGCGGCCAGCAGCGCGCTGCCGTAGCCCTCGCCGCTGGCGAGGTCGAGGACGCGGCGGCCGAAGGCGTAGCGGGCGGCGAGCGCGTAGCGGTGGTAGTGCTCGTAGATCACCTGGATGTCGTCCGTCCAGGGCACGCAGCGTTCGCCCGTCCAGTCGATCCCCCGAGGTCCCACCATGAGCCGGAAGGCTACCGGTACTGGGGCCGCGGGTGATACTGATGCCCGGTAATCTGCGGCGGGGAGGGAATTACTGACGGTGTCCAGTGACGTCCGCCGGCAGCGCCGGGAACTGACCGTCGGGATCGCGATCATCGTGGTGCTGGCGCTGGGTCTCGCCGTGTCCGCGACTGGGTACCTGCTCACCCGCAACGCCGGCCTTGCCGATCCGCCGGACGCGAAGCCGGCGCCCGAGCACAGCGCGCTGGCCCTCGTCGAACCGCCCGGCGCGCCCGGCCCGAGCGGGCCGTTCACCCTCGCCGCGCTGCGCAGCACGGTGTCGCTGCCGCAGCCGATGGTCGACGTGCTGACCACGGCCGGGATGAGCGACGGGGTGCGCAAGACCGCGGTGCGGGCCGGGGTGACGATCGGCCTGTACGCGCTGGCGACGGGCGATCCGCGCGGGGCGGTGCGGGCGTACGGCGCGGGGGTGGAGCTGCAGGGGCTGGCCGCGGACCGGGACCTGTCGCTGGAGGGTGTGATCGTGTACGGCACCCCGGTGGGCGCCCCGCTGGCCCGCTTCGCCGCGGCGTACGTGCTCTACGACCGCGTGGTGGTGGTCGAAACGGCAGGCCACGGCGACGCGGCGCACGACGTGTTCCGGACGACGCTGCAGCGGCAGATCGAGCTGGCCCCGCCGAGCGACCGCTCCTGACGGCGCGCGGCGGTCTGCGCCGCCGGTGAGGACGTCGTGCTGCCTGAGGTTTGCCACGGTGTCGGATCCGCGGCGGCGGAGGCGCCGCAGGGCGGTTCGCGCACCGGCCGGGACCGGGTGCTCGGCGGATGTTCGGCGGTAGCCGGGAGTGCGACCGCGATCCGGTGTGGACGGTCCTACCAGTCCGCCGAATCCCACGCGCCCAAGCGAAGTCGGCTCTCGAAGCGGTGCTCCGCGCCGGTCAGCGGGTCGGTGAACGCCAGCACCTTCGCCAGCAGCTGCAGCGGACGGCGGAAGTCGCCGGGCGGAACCTCCCGGACCTCCGGGTACAGCGGATCGCCCAGGATCGGGATTCCCAGCGAGTTCAGGTGCACCCGCAGCTGGTGCGTGCGGCCGGTTTCGGGCACCAGCCGGTAGCGGCCCAGCCCGTCGCGGTGCTCGATCAGCTCCACGTGCGTCCGCGCGTTCACCGGCCCCGGCAGCTCCCGCGCGGTCAGCACCCCGCGCTTCTTCACGATCCGGCTCTCCACCACACGCGGCAGCGCCAGCTCCGGCGAGTGGGGCGCGATCGCCTCGTACTCCTTGTGCACCAGGCGATCCCGGAACAGGTTCTGGTACGCGCTGCGGTGCGCCGCGGTCTTGACGAACATCAGCACACCCGCCGTCAGCCGGTCGAGGCGGTGGGCGGGGGAGAGCTCCGGCAGGTCCCGCGTGTGCCGCAGCCGCACCAGCGCGGTCTCCCGGACGTGCCCGCCACGCGGCGTGGTGGCCAGGAAGTGCGGCTTGTCGACCACCAGCAGGACGTCGTCCTCGTGCAGCACGCTCAGCTCGAACGGCACCGGCACCTCGTCGCCGCGGTCCCGGTGGAACCACAGGAAAGTGCTGGGCGTGAACGGCGTCGCGGCGTCGATCGGCCCGTCCACCCCGACGATCGCGCCCTCGGCCAGCATCGCGTCGATCACCGCCGGGTCTAGCTTGGTCAGCTTGCGCACCAGATAGTCGCGGATGGTGTCCCACGGGCCGTCCGGCGGGGTCCGGATGCGCGCCGCGTTGACCCCGTCACGCGGCGGCAGCGGGGACGGGGGCGGCTTGCGTCTCATCGGTCAGCACTGTAGCGAGGGGCCACCGCGCCCGCCGCGACCACCGCCACCGCCGCGACCAGCGCGAACCCCGCCGAGTGGGCCAGCGCCGCGGCTCTACCGCGTCCACCACCAGGTTGCCCAGCGCCGCGAGGCACAGACCGTACCCCGCGCCGACCAGCGCGTTCGGGCGTACAGGGTCCGTGCACGCAGGCTAGCAGCGCGAACCGGGCAGGCTCCGCGACCTATTCGGGCACGGGCGGGTGCTGCTGGCCCGCTTCGGGCTGTCGCGGTGGGCACGGTGGCCTGCGCGCCGCCACGCTGCCGGGAGTGACCGATCCGCCACCCCGCGCCGGTCAACTCGCTGCCCCGAGCAGCCGCCTCCTGGTCTTCCTGGACGTCGTGCTGGGCCGCGCCCACCGCGAGGTGCACGGCGACCCCGCCACGCCGGAACGCAACGCCGGGATCTTCGAAGCCGCACGGGCGGGCTCGGCAGCGCCTACACTGAAAGCACTGGTACCGCACCTGCGCGCCGCCACCGCCGACGAGATCTTCGACGCGGAGCTCGACATGCTCGTCGGCGCGATCCACGCCGCACGGCGGCAGTAGGCCGCAATCCCCGGGGTTGTCGGTGCCCTCCGTTACCCTGCATACGCGCGGCGCCCTGGTGCCGCACCACCCCAATCGCTACTGGGAGAGAAGATCCTGTGACTGCTTCTGCTGAGCCTCTCTACGGGGCCGACGACCTTACCCACCTGGAAGGCCTGGAAGCGGTCCGGAAGCGCCCCGGCATGTACATCGGGTCGACCGACAGCCGCGGCGTGAACCACCTGTTCACCGAGATCGTCGACAACTCGACGGACGAGGGTGTCGCAGGTCACGCCACGAAGGTGGTCGTCACGTTGCACGCGGACGGCAGCGTCCAGGTCGACGACGACGGCCGCGGCATCCCGACCGGTGTGCACGCCAAGTCCGGTCTGTCCGGCGTCGAGCTAGTGCTCACCCGGCTGCACGCGGGCGGCAAGTTCGGCGGCTCCGGCTACAAGACCTCGGGTGGCCTGCACGGCGTCGGCGCTTCCGCGGTCAACGCGTTGTCGCACCGGTTCGACGTCACCGTCCGCAACGGCGGCAAGGTGCACGAGATGTCCTTCGCGCACGGCACGCCGGGCGTGTTCGACGGCCCCGGCCCGAAGGCGAAGTTCACGCCGCAGCCGGGGCTGCGCGTCCGGGGCAAGATGAAGCGCGGCGAGCGCACCGGCACGTCCATCCGCTACTGGCACGACTCGCGGTACTTCGAGAAGGGCGCGGAGCTCGACGTCGAGCAGGTGCGCACCAAGCTGCGCAACACCGCGTTCCTCGTGCCGGGCGTCACGTACGTGCTGCGCACCGCCACCGAGGGGTCGATCAGCGAGGAGACCTTCCACTTCCCCAACGGCCTCGCGGACATGGTGGAGTACCTCGCGCCGTCGGACGAGAAGCCGGTGTCCGGCACGCTGATCATCCGCGGCGAGGGCTCGTACAAGGAGAACGCGGCCGACGCCAACGGGGTCATGCGGTCCAATGTGGAGCGTCACGCCGAGGTCGAGATCGCGCTGCGCTGGGGCACCGGGTACGAGCGCACGGTCGAGTGCTTCACCAACACGATCCGCAACGTGCACGGCGGCACCCACCGCCGCGGCTTCGACCGCGGGGCGACGAAGGCGTTGCAGGAAGCCATTTCCCGCACCCGCGGCCTGCTGAAGGCCAAGGAGGACCTGCCGACGCTCGACGACGTGCTCGAGGGCATGACGGCGGTCGTCCACGTGCGCATCCCGGAGCCGCAGTTCACCTCGCAGACCAAGGACGAGCTGTCCACCTCCGGCATCACCCGCGTGGTGCAGGGCATCGTGGAGCGGCACCTCAAGGAGTGGACGGAGAACCGCAAGACCAAGGCCGAGGCCAAGGTCGTGCTGCAGAAGATCGTGGACGCCGCGCGCGTGCGGCTGACGCAGAAGCAGCAGAAGGACGCGGCGCGGCGCAAGACCGCGCTGGAGGGCGCGGCGATGCCGCCGAAGCTCGTCGACTGCCGCACCACCGGCATCTCGCGCAGCGAGCTGTTCCTCGTCGAGGGCGACAGCGCGCTCGGGTCGGCACGCATGGCGCGGGTGTCGGAGTACCAGGCGCTGCTGCCGTTGCGCGGCAAGATCCTGAACGTGCAGAAGGCCTCGCTCGGCGACACGCTGAAGAACGCCGAGATCGCCTCGATCGTGCAGGTGCTCGGCGCGGGCACCGGCCGCACCTTCGACCTGTCCGCGATGCGCTACGGCCGCGTCATCCTGATGGCCGACGCCGACGTCGACGGCTCGCACATCCGGACGCTGCTGATCACCCTGTTCGCGAAGTACATGCGGCCGGTGATCGAGGACGGCAGGCTGTTCGCCGCGATGCCGCCGCTGCACAAGATCGTCACGAAGGGCCGCAACCCCGAGACCATCTTCACCTTCACGCAGCGCGAGATGGAGCAGAAGGTCGCCGAGCTGGAGGCCGCAGGCAAGCAGATCGTCAAGCCGGTCCCGCGGTTCAAGGGCCTCGGCGAGATGGACGCCGACGAGCTGTGGGAGACCACGATGAACCCGGCGACCCGCTCGGTCCGCCGCATCACGCTGGACGACGCCGAAGCCGCGGAGGCCGCGCTGGAGCTGCTGATGGGGGAGAAGGTCGAACCCCGGCGCAACTGGCTCGTCGAATCCGCCGCCCGCGTGGACCGCGAAGCGATCGACGTCTGAGTTCCCCTAGGAGACAACAGCAATGGCACGCCGATCCAAGACAGCCGTCACCCGGGTCGATCCGGCAGCGTTCGACCAGGCCGGCGCGCAGGTCTTCGAGAACCCGGTCAAGACCGAGATCGAGGACTCCTACCTGGAGTACGCCTACTCGGTCATCCACTCCCGCGCGCTGCCCGACGCGCGCGACGGCCTCAAGCCGGTGCACCGCCGGATCCTGTTCTCGATGAACGAGGCCGGCTACCGGCCCAACCACGCGTACGTGAAGTCCTCGCGCGTGGTCGGCGACGTGATGGGCCGCTACCACCCGCACGGTGACACGGCGATCTACGACGCGATGGTCCGCCTGGCGCAGGACTTCTCGATGAACGCGCCGCTCATCGACGGCCACGGCAACTTCGGCAGCCCGGACGACGGCCCGGCCGCGTCCCGGTACACCGAGGCGCGCATGTCGCCGGAGGCGATGCTGCTCGTCGGCGAGCTGGGCGAGGAGACCGTCGACTACCGGCCGAACTACGACGGTTCCCTGATGGAGCCGTCAGTGCTGCCCGCCGCGTACCCGAATCTGCTGGTCAACGGCACGTCCGGCATCGCGGTCGGCATGGCGACCAACATGATCCCGCACAACATGGGCGAGGTCATCGCGGCCGCGCGGTGGCTGATCAACCACCCCGGCGCCACCCTGGACAAGCTGATGGAGTTCGTGCCGGGCCCCGACCTGCCGACCGGCGGGATGCTGCTGGGCCTGGACGAGGTGCGCAAGGCGTACGAGACCGGCCGCGGCGTGGTCCGGATGCGGGCGAAGGTCGAGATCGGCCCGCTGCCCGGCAGCCGCGGCCGCCAGGCGATCACGGTCACCGAGCTGCCCTACGGCGTCGGGCCGGAGAAGGTGATCGAGAAGATCACCGAGGAGGTCAACAAGTCCAAGCGGCTGACCGGGATCGCCGACGTCAAGGACCTCACCGACCGCGAGAACGGCACCCGCCTGGTCATCGAGTGCAAGGTGGGCGTCAACCCGAACCCGCTGCTGGCCGACCTCTACCGGCTCACGCCGCTGGAGCAGTCGTTCGGCATCAACAACCTGGTGCTGGTCGACGGCCAGCCGCAGACGCTGGGGCTCAAGCAGCTGCTCGAGGTGTTCCTGGAGCACCGCTACGACGTGGTCACCCGGCGCACGAAGTACCGGCGCCGCAAGCGCGAGGAGCGGCTGCACCTGGTCGAGGGCCTGCTGATCGCGTTGCTGGACATCGACAAGGTGATCCGGCTGATCCGCAACAGCGACGACGCCGCGCAGGCCAAGGACGGCCTGATGAAGCGGTTCAAGCTGTCCGAGATCCAGGCCACCTACATCCTGGACACGCCGCTGCGCCGGCTCACCAAGTACGACAAGCTCGAGCTCGAGGACGAGCAGGAGAAGCTGCGCGCCGAGATCGCCGAGCTGACCAAGATCCTCGACGACGACCGCGAGCTGAAGAAGGTCGTCTCCAACGAGCTGGCCAAGATCGCCAAGGACTTCAAGACCGAGCGGCGCACCGCGCTGATCGACGGCGACCTCAAGGAGGTGCTGGCCGCGTCGAAGCCGGCCGGGCCGCTGGAGGTCGCCGACGACCCGTGCCAGGTGATCCTGTCCGCCACCGGCCTGGTCGCCCGCACGGCGGCCGAGTCGGAGGAGGCGCCGGAGGGCCGCCGCCGCAACGGCCGGGTGAAGCACGACGCGGTCGCGGCGATGGTGCACTCGACCGCGCGCGGCCAGGTGCTGCTGGTGACCAGCCGCGGGCGGGCGTTCAAGACGGACGTGCTGCCGCTGCCCGTGCTGCCGGAGCAGTCCGGGACGGTGTCGCTGCGCGGCGGGATGGCCGCGCGGGAGCTGGTGCCGCTGGACAAGGGCGAGAAGGTCATCGGCATCGCGCCCCTGGGCGAGCAGGCGGCCGGGTCGCCCGGTCTCGCGCTCGGCACCCGGCAGGGCGTGGTGAAGGTGGTGGCGCCGGACTGGCCGGTGCGGTCCGACGAGTTCGAGATCATCGGTTTGAAGGACGGCGACGAGGTCGTCGGCGCGGCGTGGCTGGCCGATGGTGAGGAGACGTTCGCGTTCGTCACGTCGGACGCCTCGCTGCTGCGGTTCCCGGCTTCGCTGGTGCGGCCGCAGGGCCTCAAGGGCGGCGGCATGGCGGGCATCAAGCTCGCCGCGGACGCCGAGGTGGTGTTCTTCGGGGCGATCCGCACGGACGACGCCGAGCACGGCGAGCCGATGGTGGTGACGGCCACGGGAGCGAGCGTGAAGATGACGCCCTTCGCCGAGTACCCGGCGAAGGGCCGCGCGACCGGCGGGGTGCGGGCGCAGCGCTTCCTGAAGGGGGAGACGCGCCTGACGGTCGGCTGGGTGGGCCCCCGGCCCGCCGGAGCGTCGAAGAACGGCGACCCGGTGGAGCTCCCGGAGCCCACCGTCCGCCGCGACGCCTCGGGAGCCCCCCACCCCGGCCCGGACGTCATCGGACACCTCATCGAACGAGGGTGATTTCGGTGCGGGCCCGCGCTTCCGGGCGCGGGGCCCGCACCGGGTTGGGCTGCAGCTTCGGGTCGCGGGTCGGCCCGCAGGGTCGGGCTGCGGGGCCGGCCGCAAGGCCGGGGCGCAGGTTCGGGCTGCAACACTGGGCCAACACCGGCCGGGC
>NZ_JBEXTX010000164.1:0-12355 GCF_040614175.1 Amycolatopsis sp. NPDC006131 | reverse complement strand
CGCCTTCCGGTTTGTGCATATCACCTTGAGCCAGGGCCGCAAGGTTGGCATGTCATCTCACGCGAGCGCGGAGGTTGCGGCCCTGGCTCAAGGTGATCGTCCAGTGTCAGGCGACGGGATGACCACCCAGCTACCTTGGGTTAGGGCACGGCGTTTCGCGCCGCTCTACCTGGGGCAATCTGGGCCGTGAGCATCGAGCTGCCTGAACCGCGTTCCCTGTGGGTGGACACCGCGCCGGCGCCGGACCGGGCCGGGCGGGATCTGCCCGCCGAGGCGGACGTCGTCGTCATCGGGGCCGGTATCGCGGGTCTCACCACCGCCTACGGGCTCGCTCGTGCCGGCAAGTCGGTGGTCGTCCTGGAGGCGGCCCAGGTCGCGTCGGGCGTGTCCGGTCACACCACCGCGAAGCTGTCCGCCCAGCACGCCCTCAAGTACGCCACCCTCACCTCCCGCAAGGGCAAGCCCGCCGCCACGAGGTACGGGCGTGCCCAGCTGGAGGCGATCGAGTGGGTGGCCCGCACGTCCTCCGAACTGGGCATCGACTGCGGCTTCCGCCGGCGGGACAGCTTCGTCTACTCCACCGACAGCTCCCAGCTCGGCAAGCTCCAGCAGGAGGCCGACGCCGCCGCCGAGGCCGGGCTCCCCGCCGACTTCGTCGAGCACGTCGACCTGCCGATCACCACCGTCGGCGCCGTCCGGTTCGTCGATCAGGCCCAGTTCCACCCGCGCCACTGGCTGCTCGGCCTCGCCGACCACATCGAGCGGCTCGGCGGGCGCATCGTCGAGCGGGTCCGGGCCCGCAAGCTCGACGAGCGGCCCTCGCCGACCGTGCACACCGACCGCGGCGGGGTAAAGGCCCGCGACGTCGTCGTGGCCACCCACTACCCGATCTTCGACCGCGGCCTGTACTGGGCGCGCCTCGACATCACCCGTGACCTGGTCGTCGCCGGCGAAGGGGAGGCGCCGCCCGGCATGTACCTGGACGCGGTGACCCACCGGTCCATCCGCGGCCACACCGAGGGCGACCGCCACTACGTCATCGTCGGCGGCGAGCACTACCGCACGGGCGAGCCGGTCGACGTCGAGGCCCGCTACCGGCGTCTCGCCGAGGCCGCCACCACCTTCGGCGTCACCAAGGCCACCCACCGCTGGTCCGCGCACGACATGACCACCCTCGACAACGTGCCCTACATCGGCCGCTACCACCCGGCCACCCACCACGTGTGGGTGGCGACCGGCTTCGGCCAGTGGGGCATGACCGGCGGCACCTCCGCCGGCCTCGTCCTGACCGAGCTGATCACGGGCGGCGACCACCCCGCCGCGAACCTCTACGACCCGAACCGCTTCGACCTGAAGTCCTCGGTCACCCTCGCCGAGGACGGGGCCAAGGTCGGCAAGCAGTACGTGACCGGGTACACCCGCGCCCTCACCTCCACCGCAGGCGACCTCGCCCCGGGGACCGCCAAGGTGTCGCGCCGCGGCGCGGACGTCGTCGCCTCTTACCGCGGCGAGGACGGGCAGCTGCGGGAGGTCAGCGCCCGCTGCACCCACCTCGGCTGCGTCGTCGCGTTCAACAACGCCGAGAAGACCTGGGACTGCGCATGCCACGGATCGCGATTCGCCACGGACGGCTCGGTGATCCAGGGCCCGGCGACCCGCCCGCTGCCGCCGGCCTGACCGTCGGCGTCGAGGAGGAGTTCCTGCTCCTCGACCCCGCCACCGGCGCGACCCTGCCGCGGGCGGCCGCGATCCTGGCCGCGGACCCGCCGCTGCCGCCCGGCGCCAAACTGCACCGCGAGCTGCGCGCCACCCAGGTCGAGACCGCGACCGGCGTGTGCACCGGCGCGCGGGAGCTGCGCGAACAGCTCGTCCGGAGCCGCAAGGCCCTCACCGACGCGGCCCGCGTGCACGGAGCGGTCGTCGCCTCCTGCGGCACCCCTGTCCTGTCCGGTCCGTCCACATCGGACAACCAGGACGGCCGGTTCGGTGACATCGACCGGATCTACCGCGGCATGGTCGCCGACTACGAGGCGTGCGGCTGCCACGTCCACGTCGGCGTGCCGGACCCGGAGACCGCGGTCGCGGTGATGAACCACCTGCGCCCGTGGCTGCCGACGCTGCTGGCGCTGTCGGTGAACTCGCCGTTCGACCACGGCCGCGACACCGGCTACGGCAGCTGGCGCATGGTGCAGCAGTCCCGCTTCCCCGGCGCCGGGATCCCGCCGCACTTCCCCGACCACGCGGCCTACCGCGCCGAGGTGCGGCGGCTGGTGGACTGCGGCGCGCTCGTCGACGAGTCCATGTCGTTCTGGCTCGTCCGGCCGTCCACGGCGTTCCCGACGCTGGAGTTCCGGGTCGCCGACGCGGCGTCCACTGTGGACGAGGCGGTGCTACAGGCCGTGCTGTCCCGCGCCCTGGTGCGGCGCGCGCTCGCCACGGACACCGCGCCGCCGGAGATGTCCGAGCAGGTCGGCGCGGCCGCGTTGTGGGCGGCTGCCCGGGACGGCATCGACGGCGAGGGGGTGCACCCGTTGCGTGCCTGCCGGGTGCCGGCCTGGGAACTGGTCGAGGAGCTCGTCGAGTTCGTCACGCCCGCCCTGGACGAGACCGGGGACCGGGATCTGGTGGCGATCGTCCTGGAACGCCTGCGCCGCGAGGGCAGCGGCGCCCGTCGCCAGCGCAAGGCCGTCGCGGCGGGCCTGCCCGCCCTGCTCGCCACCCTCACCCGCCAGGGTTGATAGCCGGCCGCCAGGGGTAACCGTGCGTCGTGACGACTGCCATGACGCTTTCGGCTGCCCTCCCGGCGGCCAGAGGACCGCTGTCGGAGGCCGTGATCGACGCACTCGGCCGCGACGAGCGCGGGGACTTCCCGGAGCTGCCGGAGACCGCCGATGCCGACCCGTTCGGCGAGGACCTGCAGCTCGCCCTGCACGTCTGCTACGAACTGCACTACCAGGGGTTCACCGGGGTCGACCCGGACTGGGAGTGGGACCCCGACCTGCTGCGCCTGCGTGCCGCCATGGAGCGGGTGTTCCTGGCCGCGCTGCGCGCGCACACGCCCGGCGGCGACGACGTCGAAGAGGCGCTCGCGCCGCTGCTCGTCGAGCCGGTCAACGGCGCCGGCCTGTCGCACTTCCTCGCCGCCGACGGCACCTGGGACCAGGTCCGCGAGTACTTCGTGCTGCGCTCGATCTACCACCACAAGGAGGCCGATCCGCACGCGTGGGTGATCCCGCGGCTGCGTGGCAAGCCGAAGGCGGCGCTGGTGGCCGTGGAGTTCGACGAGTACGGCGGCGGCCGCGCCGACCAGGTGCACGCCCAGCTCTACGCGGACCTGCTCGACGGCGCCGGGCTGAACTCGCAGTACCTGCACTACCTGGAGCACGCCCCGGCGTGCATGCTCGCGGTGGTCAACATGATGTCGTTGTTCGGCTTGCACCGGCGGTTCCGCGCCGCGCTGGCCGGGCACTTCGCCGCCGCCGAGATCACCACCGCGCCGAGCGCCCAGCGCATGGAGAAGGCGTTGCGGCGCCTGGACGCCGACGAGCGCTGCCGGTACTTCTACACCGAGCACATCGAGGCCGACGCGGTGCACGAGCAGGTCATGCGCCGGGACGTCCTCGGCGGACTGCTGGCGACCGAACCGGAACTGGCCGGCGACATCGTGTTCGGCATCCAGGCCACGGACCTGGTGGAGCAGCGCTTCGCCGACCACGTGCTGGGCGCGTGGCAACAGGGCCGCAGCGCGCTCCGCAAGCCCTTGTAGACAGCGGAGGAGCGGCAGACCTGTGGCCCGCCGCTCCTCGTCAGTTCCGGACGCGCTTGCGGTGGCTCGTGTCGCAGAAGGGGTACCGCTTGCTGCGGCGGCACGCGCACAACGCCACCATGAACCGGTCGGAGCGGGCGACCGTGCCGTCGGGCATCTCCAGCTCGACGGGCCCCTCCACGAGCACCGGCCCGCCGTCGACGAGCGTCACCTTGCGGGGTTCAGCGTTCCGTCCGGTCGGCACGGATCACCACCAGTTCCTCGTGTCGCTGGCCGGGCGCGATGAGCCCGGCGCGTTCCAGGAAGTCGGCGCGGCCGCGCAGCACCGGGCCGAACGGCTCGATCGCCCGCGCCACCACCGAGGTCTTCAAGCCGTTGTCCCGCAGCATTTCCACCGTTTGGCGGATTCCGCAGAGCGACGAATGGACCACCAGCATCGTCCCGCCGGGGGTGAGCAGGTCGTGGGCCCGGTCGCACAGGCAGTTCAGGTGCTTGCGCCCGTCCGCGCCCGCGTCCCAGGCCAGCGCGGCGCCGTCCGGGTCCTCGTCTGACTCGCACGGCACGTAGGGCGGGTTGGCCAGCACCACGTCGAACGGCGCGCCCTCGATGGTCTGCGAGAGGTCGCCGTGCCGGACCTCCACGGGCAGGCGGCGCACCCGCGTGTTGAACTGCGCGCTCAGCACGGCGGGCAGGTACCGGTCCACGGCGGTCACGCTCGCCGCTCCATTGCGGATCGCGGCGATCGCCAGCGCGCCGGTGCCGGTGCACACCTCGAGAACCCGTGCGCCGGCCGGCAGGCGCGCTTCCCGCATCGCGCGCATCAGCAGCCAGGTGTCCGCCTGCGGCCGGTACACCCCGGGAAGTCTCAGCAGTTTCACCTGTTGCAGGTACCACCGGCGGGAGAAGTCAAACTCCGCCCAGCAGACGGATGACGGCCCGCTCCAGCACCTCGCGGTCCTCGTCGCCGCGGACCCCGCCGATCCGGCGCACGGCGGAGGCGATGGTCTTGCCGTTCGCGTGCGCCTCCACGATGCGTGGATCTACATAGGACTTGCGGCAGACCGCCGGTGTGTTGCCCAGTTCCTCGGAAACCTGGCGCATCACCGCGGCCTGCGTGCGTTTCAGCCCGCGCTGGGACTTCACCTCGTCGGCGACGGCGAACGCGGTGGCGGCGAGGACGGTCGCGTTCCACGTCCGCAGGTCCTTGACGGTGGACTCGTCACCGACCATCTCCTTGAAGTGCTCGTTGATCTCGTCGGCGTGGACCTCGTGCCACCCGTTGGGCGTGCGGTAGACGAACAAGCGGTCGCTGCCGGTGCGCGACCTGCGCAACGCCTTGACCACGGCGGCCAGGTCGGGGTCGGTCAGCGTGATGTCGCGTTCGATCCCGCCCTTGGCCGGGTAGCAGAAGTTCAGTTCGTCCCGCTTCACGGTGACGTGCTCTCGCAGCAGCGTCGCGGCCCCGTAGGTGCCGTTGTTCTCGGCGTACTCCTCGCTGCCGACCCGGAACACGCCGCGGTCGATCATCCGCAGCGCGGCGGCCAGCACGCGCTCGCAACCCAGGCCCGGCCTGGCCAGGTCCTCGGCGATCCGCAGCCGCCACTTCGGCAGCCGTTTCGCCAGTTCGACGACGCGTTCGTGCTTCTCCTCGTCCCGCGCCTGGCGCCAGCGGTCGTGGTAGCGGTACTGGCGGCGGCCGGCGTCGTCGGTGCCGACCGCCTGGATGTGGCCGTTCGGGTGGGGGCAGATCCACACGTCGCGCCACGCGGGCGGCACGGCGAGGCTCTTGATCCGCTGCAGGGTTTCCTCGTCGCGGAGCGGCTCCCCCTCGGGGGTGAAATACCGGAAGCCGCGGCCGCTGCGCTGCCGCCGGATCCCGGGTTCGGAGAGCTTGCTCTTGCGCAGGCGCATCGGCGTCAGGTGATCCGGGTGCAGGCGCTGGTGACGGCGTCGAGGTCCGGGTAGGTGGAGTCCGGGATCGCGCCCAGGTGCCCGAGTGTGCTGTCGTCCGCGCCGTGCGCGGTCGCCTGCCGGATCAGCTCGGCCCGGTCGCACGGGAAGTCCACTTCGGACAGAAGGGTGCGGAGGCGGTCGGGGTCGGGCGTGGTCATGGTCGCCGGATACCCCCGGTCCACCCCGGCAAACGGCCGATCAGACCGGTCTGTCCGACGGTACCGAACACGGTTCTGCCGGGTTATCATCGGCGCGCCATGACCACCACCCTGCCAGCCGGTGCCCGTGAGCGGATCCTGGAGACCGCTTACCAGCTCTTCTCGCGCCGCGGTATCCGCGCGGTGGGGGTGGACGAGGTGATCGCACGGTCGCAGGTCGCCAAGGCGACGCTGTACCGGCACTTCCCGTCCAAGGACGACCTCGTGCTGGCCTTCCTCGACCGGCGTGAGCAGCGGTGGACCGTGGGGCTCATCGAACGGCAGGCCCGCGCCCGCGGCGAGACGCCGGAGGACCGGCTGCTGGCGATCTTCGACGTGCTCGACGACTGGTTCCGCTCGCCAGCCGACTTCGACGCCTGCGCGTTCGTCAACGTCCTGCTCGAGATGGGCGCCGACCACCCGCTCGGCCAGGCCTGCATCCGGCACCTGGACACCATCCGCGGCATCGTGGCCGGCCTGGCCAGGGAGGCCGGCCTGGCCGAGCCGGAGGACCTCGCCCGCTCCTGGCACCTGCTCATGAAGGGCGCGATCGTCTCCGCCGCCGAAGGGGACGCCGACGCCGCCGTGCGGGCCCGGGAAATGGCGCGTGACCTGCTGGCCCGGCACCGGAAATAAGCCCGCGCCCGTCGTGGTTGCGACCGGTATGACAACCGATGGTCGTGGCCGGGTCCGGACCGAGCCGGGCACCAAGCGGGTACGGGCGGTCTTCGGCGGCCAGGTCGTCGCCGACACGCTGCGCCCGCTCATGGTGTGGGAAGTCCCGTACTACCCGGTCTACTACGTCCCGCGTGAGGACGTGCGCACCGAGTACCTGGTCGCCACGGGGGAGACGGCGCACTCGCCGAGCCGCGGCGACGCCGACGTGTTCACCGTCCGGGTGGGCGACCGCGAGGCGGCCGGCGCGGCGCTGGAGTACCAGGACTCGCCGCTGGACGCGCTCAAGGGGCACGTGCGGCTCGACTTCGCCGCGATGGACGCGTGGTTCGAGGAGGACGAGGAGATCTTCGTGCACCCCCGCGACCCGCGGACGCGCGTCGACATCCTCGCCAGCTCGCGGCACGTCCGCATCGAAATCGACGGCGTGACCGTGGCCGAGTCCCGCAGCCCGCGGCTGTTGTTCGAGACCGGCCTGCCGACGCGGTACTACCTGCCCAAGACCGACGTCCGGCTCGACCTGCTGGAACCCAGCGACACGATCACCCGGTGCCCGTACAAGGGCGAGGCCTCGTACTACTCCGTCCGCGTCGGCGACCGGCTGCACGAGGACGTGGTCTGGTACTACCGGTCGCCGCTGCCGGAGAGCCAGAAGGTGCAGGGGCTGGTCGCCTTCTACGACGAGAAGGTCGACGTGTACCTGGACGGGGTGAAGCAGGAGCGGCCGAAGACGAAGTTCTAGTCTTCGGGGCATGTCCGACCGCTTGTACTTCCGCCAGCTGCTGTCCGGCCGCGACTTCGCGGTGGGCGACCCGGTGGCCACCCAGATGGTCAACTTCGCCTACCTGATCGGCGACCGGGAGACCAGGGAGGCGGTGGTCGTCGACCCGGCGTACGCGGTGGGGGACCTGCTCGACGTGCTGGCCGCCGACGACATGCGGCTGACCGGGGTGCTGGCCACGCACCACCACCCCGACCACGTCGGCGGCAGCATGATGGGCTTCACGCTGGCCGGGCTGCCCGAGCTGCTGGCCCGGGAGAGCGTGCCGGTGCACGTCAACCGCAACGAGACGGAGTGGGTCCAGCGGGTCACCGGCGTGTCGGCGACGGACCTGACGGGACACGACCACGACGACGTCGTGGAGGTCGGCGCGATGTCGATCAGGCTGCTGCACACGCCCGGCCACACGCCGGGCAGCCAGTGCTTCCTGGTCGACGGCCGTCTCGTCGCCGGGGACACCCTGTTCCTGGAGGGCTGCGGCCGGACGGACTTCCCCGGCGGCGACGCCGAGGCGATGTACCACAGCCTCCGGTGGCTCGCGGACCTGCCGGGCGACCCGGTCGTCTACCCCGGGCACCAGTACTCGGCCGCGCCGTCGGCTTCGCTGTCGTCGGTGAAGGAGAACAACTTCGTCTACCGCCCCCGCAACCTCGACGAGTGGCGCACCATGTTCGGCGGCTAGGAGAGCCGGGGCGGCCTGCTCGGCGATGTGTTCGAGGAGGCGAGGGGCTTGGTCCGGGTCCGGGCCGTGGTCGGTGCCTGGCAACGCAGGCCCGCGGCTGGCCGGCCTCACCGATGCCTGGCGGCTAGAGGTACTCCCGCGCCACGCGCTCGGCGAGCCGCTCCAGCAGGGGCGCCGGTTCGGCAAGGCAGCGCTGCACGTCCGGCTCGATGTCCGTCAGCCCGTACGCCGCGGTGAAGCCCGCCGACCGGAGGGCCTCCGGCGACAGCGTGTTCCGCCCGGCCAGCGCCACCACCGGGATCCCACGCTCGGCGGCCGCCGCGGCGATGCCAGCCGGGCCCTTGCCCCGCAGGGTCTGCTCGTCCAGGGAGCCCTCGCCGGTGATCAGCAGGTCCGCGCCCGGCAGCTTCTCGGTCAGCCCGGTCAGCTCCAGCACCACGTCGATGCCCGGCCGGAACGACGCCCCGAGCATCGCCAGCGCGTAACCCGTCCCACCGGCCGCGCCCGCGCCCGGCACGTTCGCCACGTCGACCCCGGACCCCCGCACGACCTCCTCCAGCCGCCGCAACGCTGACTCCAGCAGCTCGACGTCCTCGGGCGAAGCACCCTTCTGCGGCCCGTACACCGCCGCCGCGCCGTGCGGGCCCAGCAGCGGGTTGTCGACGTCGCTCGCCACCAGCAGCTCGACCTCGCGCAGCCGCGGGTCCAGTCCGTCCAGGTCCACCCGCGCCAGGCGCTGCAACGCGGCCCCGCCGGGCGGCAGCTCCGCACCGTCGGCGTCCAGCAGCCGCGCGCCGAGCGCCCGCAGCAGCCCGGTCCCGCCGTCGGTGCTCGAACTTCCGCCGAGGCCCAGCACGAGCCGGGACGCACCGGCGTCCAACGCGGCGCGCATCAGCTCGCCGACCCCGAGCGTCGTCGCGGTCAGCGGCGCCAGCTCGTCCAGCAACGCCAGCCCGGACACCGCCGCCAGCTCGATCACCGCCGTGCCGTCCCGGCGCGCGTAGCCCGTGTCGACCGGCTCGCCGACCGGTCCGCCCGCCCGCGCCGGCACGAACTCGAAGCCCGCGGCCACCGCGGCGGCCACCGTGCCGTCGCCGCCGTCGGCGATCGGGCACTCCAGCACCTCGACCTCGGCCCGCCCGCGCCGCAGCCCGGCTGCGATCGCGGCGGCCACCGCGTCGGCGGGCAGCGTGCCCTTGAACTTGTCCGGCGCGACGACGACCCGCGTCACACCTGCGCCCCGTCGCCGTCCGGCGGGCCCTGCTTGACGCGCAGCAGCAGCAACGCGATCGCGGTGGCCAGCGCCAGGATCCCGAGCGGGGTCGCGACGGTGGTGCTCACGCCGATCACGCCGGGCACGATCAGCAACAGCAGCCCGACGACGAAGAACAGCAGCACGACGAACGCGCCCTTGCCCGGCCGCGGCAGTGGCGGCGGCTCCGGCGGCACGTAGTGCTCGTCGTCCCCGGAACCGGCCGGGTCGTCGCCCAGCACGGTGTCCTCCCACGGGGTGCCGCCACCGCGCCAGCTCGCCTCGGCGGCCGGTTTCTCCGGTTCGGCAGGCTTCTCCGGCTCGGCCGGTTCGGGCCGCGCGGGCGCCCGTTCGGCCTCGACGTCGTCGTCGATCAGGCCGACCCCCTCGGCCCGCAGGTCCGCGACGATCGCCGCGAAGGTGGCGTCGACGTCCTCGGGGTCGGGTACGCGTGAGTTCATCGGGCCCCCACCTGCCCCGGGTCACGGACCGCTTCCACGAACTCGACACTACGCCGGAAGATGAGCGGTGCGTCGTGGTCCAAGGTCGCGACGTGGAAACTCTTCTCCAGCACCACTTCCGTCACGTCGCGGCTGAGCACGTTGTCCAGCACGATGCGCGCGTTCTCGGGTTCCACCACGTGGTCAACGAGCGAGTGCAGCAGGAGCAGCGGTTGGGTCACCAGCGGCAGGTCGGCCCGCACGAGCTTCCACAGCCGCGCCAGGCTCGCCGCCGCCCGCACCGGCACCCGGTCGTAGGCCAGCTCGGTGACGCCCGGCTTCGCGATGTCGTTCGCGACGCCCCGTGACCACGGCACCACCCGGGACAGCACGGGCAGCAGCTTGGTGTCCCAGCTCAGCCGCGTGACGGAGGGGTTGACCAGCACCAGCCCGGCGACCGCGCCCCCGTGCCGCTGCGCCAGCCGCAGCGCGAGCGTGCCGCCCATCGACTGGCCGAACACGAACACCGACTGGCAGCGTTCCCGCAGGTCCAGGAACTCGCGCTCGACCGTGCCGTACCACTCGGGCCAGCCGGTCTTGTTCATCTCCTGCCACGTCGTGCCGTGTCCCGGCAGGCGGGGCAGCCGCACGGTGAAGTCCCGCGCGGCGAGGTGCTCGGCCCAGCCCCGCAGGCTCTGCGGGGTGCCGGTGAAACCGTGGCACAGCAGCACCCCGACCTCGGCCGAACCGGTGTGCGCGAACGGTTCCGCACCGGCGAGCACAGGCATGGCATCCGCCCTTCTCCTCCAACGCGGCCCCATCGTCGCATGCCCCGGGCCGCTCCGGGAGCGCCCGTCGGACGACGTCCCCCGGCTGTGACCTCCCGCCCACTGCGGGTGCGGCCGTTGTGCGGTTGGACGGCGTTTCCTACTCTGGTTCCGGCAGGCTGTTCGGGCAGGTTGGAGGGCGTCCCGGTGCTTTACCGGTTGCTGAAGTACGTGCTGCTCGGGCCGTTGCTCCGGCTCCTGTGGCCCACGAAGGTGACCGGGGTGGAGAACGTCCCGGAGACCGGTGGCGCCATCCTCGCGAGCAACCACCTCGCGGTCGCCGACTCGTTCTTCATGCCGCTGCGCGTCAAGCGCCGCGTCACCTTCCCGGCGAAGCAGGAGTACTTCACCGAGAAGGGCGTCAAGGGCACCCTCAAGAAGTGGTTCTTCACCGGCGCGGGCCAGATCCCGATCGACCGCTCCGGCGGTTCGGCCGCGCAGGCCGCGCTGGACACCGCGATCCGGCTGCTGCGCGAGGGCAACCTGCTCGGCATCTACCCGGAGGGCACCCGCTCCCCGGACGGCCGCCTGTACAAGGGCAAGACGGGTGTCGCCCGTGTCGCGCTGGAGGCCGGTGTCCCGGTCGTCCCGGTCGCCATGATCGGCACCGACAAGGTCAACCCGATCGGCTCGAAGATGTGGATCCCGCGGCGGCTGGAGATCCGGTTCGGCAAGCCGCTGGACTTCTCGCGGTACGCGGGCCTGTCCGGCGACCGGTTCGTCGAGCGGTCCATCACCGACGAGATCATGTACGCGCTGATGGAGCTCTCCGGCCAGGAGTACGTGGACATCTACGCGGCGAAGGCCAAGGAGCTGATGGCCGCGGAGGCCGCCGGGGTGCGCGCGGTGGTGCCTGCGCAGAGTGGCCTGCCCGACGCCGACCGGGTACCGGAGACCAAGGCCGGTTGATCCCTGACTAAGGTGCCACGGTGCGTTTCTTCTACGACACCGAATTCATCGAGGACGGCGTGACGATCGACCTGGTGTCGATCGGTGTCGTGGATGAACGGGGACGCGAGTTCTACGCGGTCTCCACCGACTTCGACCCCGCCAAGGCCGGCCCGTGGGTGCGCGAGAACGTCCTGCCGAAGCTGCCCTCGCCTGCCGACAAGGCGTGGCGGAGCCGGGCCCAGATCCGGGCCGACCTGCTGGAGTTCTTCGGCCGCCCGCCGGGTGGGATCGAGCTGTGGGCCTGGTACGCGGCCTACGATCATGTCGCGCTGGCCCAGCTGTGGGGCACGATGCCCGAGTTGCCGCGCCAGCTGCCCCGGTTCACGCGCGACCTGCGGCAGCGGTGGGAGGACGTGGGCAAGCCCAAGCTGCCCCTGCCGCCGCAAAACGCGCACGACGCCCTCGCCGACGCACGCTTCAACCTGGAGCGGTGGCGCATCATCGACGAAGTGCGGCGACGCAAGGGCTACCCCGCCTGACGGCCGCGCCGCAGCCGCACCCGGCAACGCAGGCCGCTCCCCGGAGCCACGCCGCAGCCGCGCCGGGCGACGCGGGCCGGCCACCCTCGGAGCCAGGCCGCAGCCGCGCCCGGCGACGCAGGCCGCTCGCCGGAGTCACGCCGTAGCCGCGCTCGGCGACGCGGGCCGCTCCTCCCGGAGCCACCCCGCAGCCGCACTCGGCAACGCAGGCCGCCCCCGGAGCCACGCCACAAAAACCGCACCCGGCAACCCAGGCCACCCACCCACCCCCCGAACCACCCCTCTCCCGCAACCCGATCCCCAGCCAAATCGGTTGCCGAGCCACCGGGTCAAGGCACGCTTTCCCGCCTTG
>NZ_JBEXTX010000163.1:0-12416 GCF_040614175.1 Amycolatopsis sp. NPDC006131 | reverse complement strand
GCGGCGGCTGCCGCGCAACCCGTTCCACAGCCCGATCCCGCCGGCCGGTCCCGTTGGGACACCCCCGCGAGGCGGGTCAGCCGACGGCGGGAACAGCAGGAACGTACGGGAACGAGGCCGACGGAGGCTCGACGACCGATTCCTTCCCGATACCGAGGGCGACCGGCGTGTTGGCCGCGATCGAGAACATCACGTCGGGAGCGTTGTCGGTCAGGGCGCGACCGTTCCACTCGGCGAATCCGAAGGAAGCGGGCGTACCGACGAAGTAGGGCAGGACGTTCGGCAGGAGGCGGCTCACCAGCCGCCGCGCGTACCCGTCCGGGTCTTCCGACGTGCCGTGTGCCGCCACGATCCCGGTGATCTTCTTGACGAGGGCACTGCCGTACATCGCTCGGTCGTCCCTCGGACGACCGGTGTTCATGTCGCCACCGAGCCGCTCGTCGAACTGGGCGAAAAGGGGATGGATCATGGGCAAACCGGCGCGGTTGATCGACCGCCAGCCACCGGCGTCCGTGCGCAGGCTCGAGAGAGCCCAGACACCGATCCGGCGGGACACCGGAAGCTCACCGTCCGGCAGCTCGAGCACGATCGAGTACACCGTGCGACCGGCACAGGCGTTGACCGCCGTCCGGGAAGCCCAGCCGTCGACCGTGATCGTCGTGCCGTACTGCACCGCGTGGCCGACAGCGCGCAGCACGGTCGGTTCGATCCAGAACGGGTCACCGGCCTTTCCTGCCCAGATCCACTCGCCGTTGCGTCCGGGCAACCTCTCGCCGGTGCCACCCTCGCCGGCCAGGGTGCCGACCGCGAACGCGTCCGCGGCGTCGGTTCCCGCGATCCGGCGCACCGTGTAGTGCTGCCCGCCGGTGCCGTCCTGCTCCCCGAATGTGAAGCGATAGGTGATCTCCTCGACCGCGTCGCCGTCCAGGTCGATCTTCAGCTCGTACATCCCTTCCGGATGGAATCCGGGGATCGCCGGCCCGTTCAGCGAGTGCGACACGTTGAGAACGAAAGCCGTACCGACAACTCCGCGGAAAACGTACAAATCGGTGATGTCGAGGCGAACGTCCTGGCGGGCGGCGGGCGAATCAAGGTGGTGTGACAACGCTTGCTCACCTTCGGTCGAGTGCTGCGGCCGGAAGGCCGCGATCGTCAGTGTGGACGGGGAACCGCAGCGCCACCACGTGAATTCGGCCCTATTCGCGTACGAAGGTCTACTCGAGACAAGCGAGGTGGAGTCGTTCGACTCAGGCGAACGGAATGCCGGCAGGGACATCATCGGTACCACCCGACAAAGGAGGAAACACTGATGTCATCTGATCGGAAGTGGGTGCACGCACAGTCGTGCCCCGGAGCCGAGCACGGCGGGGAACAGATTTGAGCAGGCCGACGTTCTCCCGCCGCGGGACGTTCTGGTCCGCGGCTGCCGTTCTCGCCCTCTGCCTGTGGGCCAGCGGCGCACCCAGCGTGCTCTACCCGGTTTACGCCGCCGATTGGGGGCTGCCCTCGGTGGTCACCACGTCGGTGTTCGCGACGTATCCCCTCACCCTGCTCCTCATGCTGCTCTTCGCGGGAGGACTGTCCGATGTGATCGGACGTCGCCGGGCGATGCTGATCGGCATTGTGCTCATCGGCTTCGGCGCCGGGCTCTTCGCGATCGCGACGAACGTCGGAGTCCTCTTCGCCGGACGGGCCGTGCAGGGAATCGGCGTGGGGTTCGCCTTCTCCGCCGCCAGCGCCTCGCTCGTGGAGAACACGGTGTTCACCAGCCCACGCGCTGCTGGAGCGGTGACGACACTGTCCACCTCGGGCGGGCTGACCCTCTCACTCGTGGTCGGCGGCGCACTCGCCCAGCTGCTGCCGTGGCCGCTGGTGCTCGCCCACGTCGTGCTCGCCGTCGTCGCACTCCTTTCCTTCCTGCTCGTGTACTGCACACCGGACGACCGGCCCGCGGGCTCCCGGTTCCTGCCCGAACTGCCCCGGGCGGCTCCCGGAACCCTGGGCGCGGTCACGACGGCCACTCTCGGGGTGGTTGTCGCCTATGCCGTCGGCGCGGTGTTCATGTCCCTTGGTGCGCAAATGGCCCGCCAGCTCGCCGGAACTGGCGACCTGTTCATCACGGGGCTGCTCCTCGGGCTGTCGAGCGCGGTGATCGGGACGACGGCGTTGCTGATCGGCCGTGTTCCGTCGGTGGTCGCGACCCTGATCGGTGCCGTGGTCTCGCTCATCGGCCTGATCCCCATGGTCGTGACCGCCGCGACCGGCTCCTTCGTCCAGTTCCTTCTCTGGTGCGTGATCTCCGGCGCCGGGTACTCGTTCTCGTTCAGCGGTGGGATCAGCCTCGCCGCGAAGGAGTCGCCACCCTCGCACCGCGCACGAACGTTCTCGCTGGTGTACCTGATCGCGTATCTCCTTCAGACCGTGGTGGCGGTGGGCGCGGGCGCGCTGGCGACGGCGCTGGGACTCGCCGCTGCCATCGACTGGATCGCACCCGTCATCGCCGTGCTGTCCGCCGCGCTCCTGGTCGGCTCGCTGGCGGGCATCCGGAAGGCTCGCCAGGGCAAGCTCCAACGCGTTCCAGCACTGACGTCGTGACCGCCGCCGGCAACCCGATCAGGTGCACACGGCGGACCCCGTCCGCGAGGAGCTGGTGACGCCGGCCCGGTGCCGCGCCTGGACCAGGAAAGCACTGGAGCGCCTGAACCGGCTCATTCGCCGCCCGCACCGGCGCCCGCCAAAGGAGTCGCGCCGTTGCGGGTGCCCGCTGAGAACACCCGCGGCTCTGGATGGAGACACGTTCTGCTGGTCGACCGCTTTCAGCCGGTCGCGCTCAGTCCGGTGTCCGTTCGCGGTCGCCGGATGCGCGGGCGGCGCGCGCGGCCAGGTCGGAGAACGCCGCACGCAGCTGCGGTGGGCCGATCACCTCGATCTCGGCGTCGAACCGCGCCAGCCCGGCCGCGAGCGCGGTCCAGGACCACGCTCCGCTCAGCAGCCTGGTCCGTCCCGGCGCGACCTCCTCGACGACGCCGTCACCGGCGAACGGTGCCACGTCGGCGACGGGCAGGTCGAGGATCACCGCACCCCGGCACGGCCACACGTCGGCGGTGGCGGAGCCCTTGAACCGGGCGGCGAGGAACGTCGCGACGTCACCGCCGGGAACCTTCCGCGGGGTGAACCGCGGCCCGTTCGGCACGCGCAACTCCATCCGGTCGGCCCGGTAGATCCGCCAGTCCGCACGCGCGGCGTCCCAGCCGACCAGGTACCACCGTCCGTTCCGCACGACCAGGTGGTGCGGCTGCACCCGCCGCACCGGACGCGACTCGGCCACGCGGGACGGCGACGCGTAGTCGAACCGCACCTCCTCGGTCGCCCGGATCGCCGAGCTCAGCGCGAGCAGCACGTCCGTGCCGACCTGGGTGGGGCTCCCGGCCGGGGTGATCTCGAGCAGGTCGGCGCGCTGCCGCAGACGCGCGGGCATCACCTGGCGCACGGTGGCGAGCGCACGGGCCGCAGCCTCCTCGATGCCGGCGCCGGTCCCGACGGCGATCCGCAGCGCCACCGCGAGCGCCACCGCCTGCTCCTCGTCGAACAGCAACGGCGGCATCTGACTACCGCCTTCGAGCCGGTAACCGCCTTCGGGCCCCTTGATCGCCTTGACGGGGTAACCGAGTTCACGCAACCGGTCGACGTCGCGGCGCACGGTCCGTTCGCTGACGCCGAGGCGGCCGGCGAGCAGAGCGCCCGGCCAGTCCCGGCGGACCTGCAGCAGGGACAGCAGCGAAAGGAGGCGACCCGAGGTCGCCGCCGCGGAAGCGGTCGGCATGAATTCGATGATGCCACCAGAAGAGGACGATCCCTGGCCGCTACCGCTGAGACAGTGGTTCTCGTCGCCGGAAACTCCCGACGACGAGAACCACTCACAAAGGACCGGAAAAGCCATGTCGCTCAACGCTGTCGCCCACCTGAACTTCACCGGCCAGGCCCGCGCCGCACTGGAGTTCTATCAGTCGGTCTTCGGTGGACAGACCACCGTCGTCACCTACGGCGACTTCGGCATGCCCGCCGGGCTGCCCGATGCCACCAAGGTCGTCTTCGGCCAGCTCATCGCCGACAACGGCTTCCGGGTGATGGCCTACGACGTGCCCGGCACCGACGGGCCCGCCGTTCCGGCCACCCCGGCCACCCGACGCGAAAACGGCACCACCCTCACCACGGAGCGCTTTTTCCTGTCCGTCCGCGGCGAGACCGTCGACGAGGTCTCGCCCGTGTGGAAGGGCCTCGCCGAAGGCGCCGCGATCGTCGAAGAATTCGGGCCCTCCCAGTGGGCGCCCGCCTTCGGCATGCTGACCGACCGGTTCGGCGTCACCTGGATCATCGACGTCGCGACCGCGCACGCCTGACTCACCACCCGCTCGCCGCGGGGGACGGCCGGTCCGGCCGTTCCCCGCGACCTGAAGGAGAAGCTCTTTGCAGACCCGTCCCCTCGGCCGCACCGGCATCCAGGTCAGCACCTACACCCTGGGCACGATGATGTTCGGCCCGTACGGCAACCCCGACCCCGAAGCGTGCGTCCGCATCGTCCACCGCGCGCTCGACGGCGGCATCAACACCATCGACACCGCCGACGTCTACGGCGACGGCGAAACCGAGCGGATCGTCGGGAAGGCCCTGCGCGGCCGTCGCGACGACGTCGTCCTCGCCACCAAGGGCAACGGGGCGATGGGCCCCGGCGCGAACCAGCGTGGCAACTCCCGCCGCTGGATCATCTCGGCCGTCGAAGGGTCGTTGCGCCGGCTCGGCGTCGACCACCTCGACCTCTACCAGCTCCACCACCCCGAGCCCGGCACCGACATCGAGGAGCCGATGAGCGCGCTGACCGATCTGCTGCGGGCGGGCAAGGTGCGGGCGATCGGCCACTCCAACCTGCCGGCCTCGGAGATCGTCGAAGCCCAATGGGTGGCGCAGCGGCGGGGGCTGGCCCGGTTCCGCACCGAGCAGCTGCACTACTCCATCCTCAACCGCGGTGTGGAAAACGAGATCCTGCCGGTGTGCCGGCGCTACGAGATGGGTGTCCTCGTCTGGAGCCCCTTGTCGATGGGACTGCTCACCGGCCGGTACCGCAAGAACGGTACGGCGGAGGTTTCGGCAGGCCGGATGCACTGGGTGCCCAGGCACATGACCGACGAACGCAAGATCGACGCCGTCGAAGCCCTCCTCCCCATCGCCGGCCAGGCCGGAATCCTGTTGCGGCACATGGCGATGGCGTTCACCACGGCCCACTCCGCGGTCACCTCGGCGATCATCGGCCCGCGCACGGAGGAACAACTGGACGACCTGCTCGCCGGAGCCGGCACCCAGCTCGGCGACGACCTCCTGGACCGGATCGACGAAATCGTCCCGCCCGGCACCGACCTCGGACCGGTGGACGTGGCCTACGAGCCGCCGCACCTCAGGCATCCGCAACTCCGTCGCCGCGGCGCCGCGGCCCCGGGGCAGCCCTACACTGTTCCTGGTGAGCGGGAACGCTGAACCTGGCTCTCTACTGTCCCGCTTCACCCCGCCGTGGCGGCGGACGTTCGCCCCCTGGTACGTGACACGCCTGCGGTCGCATTTTCTGCTGGTCGACCGCTTTCAGCCGGTCGCGGTCAGCATGAGCACGAACGGGCGCGTGGTGGATGTCGTGTCCTGGGCGTCGTCGGCCGCCGCGCCGGAGGAGCCGGGCTGGCCCAATCGCCGGGTCGTGCCGGGTGAAGACCGGTTGCTGGTGCAGGATCTGCCGGACGGTGCAGGTGTCGTGCTCGAGGTGACCGCCGACGGCCGGCTGGACCACCGGATCGAGCCGGACGTGCCGGAGCACCTCCCGGGAGCGATTCATCGAAGACTGTTCGCGCCGGTGTCCCGCACGGTGGCCGCCGGTGACCCCGGCGGCCACACCTGGCACATCGAATCGATGACCGACGGGTTCTTCCGGTCCGCCGCGGTAACCCTGTCCGGCGTGGGTCGATTCGATCTCCCGCGGCCCGCGTCGGTCAGTGCACTGGCCGCCATGGGCGCCGACCTGGCGTTCGTCTGCGTGCAGCGCGCCGACAAGCGGCCCTGGAACTTCGAACCGGAAACTCAGCTGTGGATGGTGCAGGCTCGCCCGGACCGGCTCACTCCCCGGCTGATGCCGGCGCTCGACATCACCGACCTGTGCTGGCCCCGGCCGCTCGGCCCGGAACACGCCTTGCGCAGGCAAGTGGAGCTCTCGTCGTACCTGACGTACTCGCTGGGGGGTCTGCGCTTCCTGCAGGAGTTCCAAGCCGTCGATCCCGAGTTGACCATCCACGGCGACGTGGCCGCCGGGGATGTCACCGTCGACCTGACGTTCGGGCTTCCCCACCTGCCCGGCGTCCGGTTCCGGCGCCGCGACCGCCCCTTCGACGAACGCGGGGTTCTCGCCGGCGGACTGCGCGACCTCAACATCTCCCTCGAGGAGGACCTCCTCGGCGGGCTGATCGACGCCCTGGCACCCCACGCACCCGGCCTCACCGACGTCTAGTGGGCGGTGCGTAGGGTCACCACTGGCGGCACCACTCAGCGAGAACGGAGAGGTATGGACGACCGGGTGATCGCGCCGGATGGCACTCCGCTCGCGGTGCAGCGCCGGGGCAGCGGGCCGCCCCTCGTGTTGCTCGCCGGGCAGGCCAACGACCACACCTGGTGGGACTCCGCCCGCGCCGACTTCGCCCGCACCACCATCACGATGGACTACCGCGGCACCGGCGCGAGCGGCAAACCCGACGTGCCCTACTCCACCCCGCTCTTCGCCGACGACGTGGTCGCCGTGCTGGACGGGCTCGGCATCGAGCAGGCCGACGTGTACGGCACCTCGATGGGCGGCCGGGTGGCGCAGTGGCTGGCGATCCGCCACCCGCACCGGGTGCGCCGGCTCGTGCTCGGCTGCGCCTCCCCGGGCGGACCGCACGCCGTCGAGCGGTCGGCCGAGGTGCGCCGCGCCCTGCTGCGGCCGGACGCCCGCGAGACGCTCGCCGACCTGATGTACACGCCGGGATGGCGGGCGACCCACCCCGGCCCGTACCGCACGCTCGGCGACCCGTCGATGCCTCCGCACGCCCGCAAACACCACCTGCGGGCCAGCGACCAGCACGACGCCTGGGACGCCCTGCCCGAGATCACCGCCCCGACACTCGTCCTGCACGGCGAGGACGACCGGCTCACCCCCGCCACGAACGCCACCCTGCTCGCCCAGCGCATCCCCGGCGCCCGCCTGCACCTCTTCCCCGGCGCACGCCACGCCTACTTCGAGGAATGCCGCCCCGAAGCCAGCGCCCTCGTCACCGACTTCCTCACCGCAGCGGACTAGGCATCAGCGGTGACACGCTCAATAGCCTGCACAGCGACGTCGGGCTGGTCGACGTAGATGTAGTGCCCGCTGTTCGCCGCCGTGACCGGGTTGCTGTCGCTGGACAGCTTCAGCCACTTGTCCTGCCCCGCGGCCCACGCCTGCTCCAGCGCGGCGCCGTACTCGGGCACCGCGGCGAGGTAGGGCTGCCCGTGCCGGATCACCTCCACCGGGATGTCCCCCGCGAAGCCCACCTCCCCATCCTGCATGGTCAGCATCTCCGGGTTCTCGCCGCCGTAGACCGCCAGGCTCTGCGCGCGCAGCTCGGCCGCCGGGCCGGTGGCCGACTCCGGGATCGCCGCCGTGGTGTCGCCGATGATGGTCGACGGCGTGGCGTCCATCAGCACGAGCCCCGCGACCCGGTCGCGGTGGGCGGGCGCGTAGCGGGCGGCGATCAGCCCGCCGAGCGAGTGCCCGGCCAGCACCACGGGACTGTCGCCGGCGACCCGGTCCAGCACCCCGGTGAGGATCCGGCCTGCGCTGTCGAACGTCTGCGGCCCGCCCGGCTGGTCGCTGGCGCCCTCGCCGAGCCGGTCGTAGGAACAGACCCGGCCCTTCGCGCTCAGCGTCTGCTGGAACCCGGCCAGCTTGTCCAGACCATCGCCGAGCCCGGCCAGCAGGACGACGACCGGCCGGTCTTCCATTTCGGTACCGGAACAGGACACGTTCACCGAACGGCCGTCGACGGTGATCTTCGTCGTGCCGGAGATCGGCTCCGGGCCGGCGGCCGCCGACGTCGGGGCGTCCGACGACTCGGCGGCCTCGTCGCACCCGGCCAGCACCGGCCCGGCGAGGGCGCACAGCAGCGCGGCGACAGCGGTTGACTTGATGTTGCGGAACATTCAGTTCTCCAGTGGGAATCCTCGATCAGCGCCACGCACGCTAGAGGTGCGGAGGGGTCCGAAAGATCCCCGCGGAGTGGACATTCGCGGGTAGCTCGCGCGGGGGACAGATCAGTCCGCCAGCCCGTGCCGATAGGCGTAGACCACGGCCTGCACACGGTCCCGCAGGTCGAGCTTGGTGAGAATCCGCGAAACGTACGTCTTCACGGTCTCCTGGCTGAGCACCAGCGCCGCGGCGATCTCGCTGTTGGACCGGCCGTCGGCGATCAGACGCAGAACCTCCAGCTCACGCGGGGTCAGCGGGGTATCCTCGGCAGCGTCCTGCGGCGGGCGGATCCGCGCGGCGAACCGGCCGATGAGCCGGCGGGTCACCTCCGGAGCAACCAAAGCGGCTCCCGTCGCGACGGTGCGGATGCCGTGCAGCAGCTGCGCCGGCGGTGCGTCTTTCAGGAGGAACCCGCTGGCGCCCGCGCGCAGCGCCTCATAGACGTATTCGTCGAGGTTGAACGTGGTCACCACGAGCACCTTGACCGGCTGAGCCACCCCGGCGCCGGCCAGCAGACGGGTCGCCTCGATGCCGTCGAGGACCGGCATCCGCACGTCCATCACCACGACGTCCGGCCGCAGCCGGGCGGCGAGGTCGACGGCGGTGCGGCCGTCGCCGCACTCGCCGGCCACCTCGAGATCGGGCTGGGCGTCGATGATCGTGGTGAACCCGGCGCGGATCAGCGCCTGGTCGTCACACACCAGGACGCGGGTCATGACGCGCTGCCGGCCGGGATCCGGGCCTGCACCACGAACCCGCCGTCGTCCTGCCGGGCGGTCCGGAATTCGCCGCCGAGCCCGCCGACCCGTTCGCCAAGCCCGGCCAGTCCCCGCCCGCTGCCACCGACCGGCGCGGTCACCGAACCCGCGCTGTCGGTGGCGACCTCGACCGTGATCTCCCGCTTCCCGTGCCGCACCAGGACGCTGGTGCGGCTGCCGTGGGCGTACTTGAGCGCGTTGGTCAACGCCTCTTGCACGACGCGGTAGGCCGTCGCTCCGGCGGCGCCGGTGGGCGGGCCGCCTTCCTCGGTGTACTCCACCGGCTGGCCGGCTTGCCGGGCCTGCTCCACGAGCGCGCGCACATCGCTCCGCGGCTCGTGCTGGGGGTCGAGCACGTCGAGCAGCTGCCGCAGATCGGTGATGGCCTGCCGGCCGGAACCGGTGACGGCGGACAGCGCCTGGTCGAGGCGATCACCGGTCAGGTACCGCGCCGCCTCGGTCTGCACGACCATCGCCGTCACGTGGTGGGTGACGACGTCGTGCAGTTCCCGGGCGATGCGAGTGCGTTCGGCGAGGCGGGCGGTCTCGGCGGCGTGCAGACGGCGTTCCGCTTCCGCGGCCCGGGACTGGCGCAGCCTGCTCCCGATGCCCCAGAGCAGAACCAGGGCCAGGTAGAACGACACGAACCCGGCCACGCCTTCGGCCGGCTCGGGACCGGACAGGGCGATCGCCAACGGGACGTAGGCCACCGACGCCACGATCGCGGTCGTCCACCGCCACCGGTCCAGGTGCGCCCCGGCGCTGATCAGCGCGATGGGCAGCGCGGTTCCCGCGACCGTGTGGTAGCCGTGCAACTGGTCGAGCGCGAACCCCGTCGACACCAGCGCGAGGCAGGCGGCAGGCAGGCGCCTGCGGACGATCAGCGGAAGGCACTCGACGGCGACCACGGCGATGCCCAGCGCGTCCAGAGGACGGTCCGGCACGTCGCCGAGCCGCGTGCCGTTGTTCTGCAGCGCGGGAACCAGCGACGGCAGGAGCAGCACCAGCGCGAGCGGCGCGTCGCGGACCGTGACGTCGAAGCGCCACCACCGATCCGCACTGCGTCGGACGACGATCACGGGAGGAGAGTAGTGGCCCCGGGGAGGACGTCGTTCAGTGGCTGCCGTCGGAGTCGGCGACGGCGGTGACGTCGACCAGGCGGGCGAAGACGACCATCGCGGTGATCGAGCCGGCCACCACGCCGATCGCGAGGTTCGCGGCCATCGCGATGTCGGACACCACCGGCTCCAGCACCAGGCACAGGACCATCAGGAACACCCCGGCCAGGAAGGTCGACGCGGGGTGCGCACGCCACCGGCCCGGACGTTGATCATCGTCTGGCCGATCATCGTCCGGCACGCCCGGGACCGGCAGCGAAGAGGGCAGCGCGCCCTTGTCCCCACGGTCGGCACCGCGATGCCGGCCGCGATGGTCCGGTCCGCTCGGCCACCTCGCCGATCTGCATCCGCTCGCCCACACCAGGTCCTTCCACCGCGATTTCCCCGCGAGCACACCCACTTCGCGATCTCTTGACCTCGACCATACTGGAGGTTGCATCGTCGTGGCATGACGACGAAAACCGATGCGGTGACAGTGCTCGGCCTCGGCGAAATGGGCTCGGCGATCGCCAGGGTGTTCCTGGAGCGCGGGTACCGCACGACGATCTGGAACCGGACCGCGAGCAAGGCGGCGCCACTGGTCGAGGCCGGAGCCACCGCGGCCCCGACTGCGGCGGAAGCCGTCGCGGCGAGCCCGCTCGTGGTGGTGTGCCTGCTCGACGGCGCGGCGGTGGACGGCGTGTTGTCGTCCATTGAGGACACCGTCGCGGGCAAGGTCCTGGTGAACGTCACAAGCGGATCTCCGGGCCAGGCCAGGGCGAACGACCGGTGGGCGCACGAGCACGGCGCCCGCTACGTCGATGGCAAGATCATGGGCGACCCGCCGTACGTGGGCACCGAGAACGCCCGGTTCCTGTTCAGCGGCACCGCGTTCGGCGAGCACGAAGAGGCGCTGCGCGAACTGGGGGCCGTCAGCTACCACGGCGAGGACCCCGGGGCGGCGGCCGTGGAGTTCCTGGCCCACGTCGCCATGGGGTACGAACTGCTCCTCGGCTTCCTGCACACGCTCAAGCTCGTGCAGGCCGAAGGCGCCGACCTGGCCGGGTTCGCCGACCGCTTCGCCGCTTCGCTGACCGCCTACCAGCCGCTGCTGACCTCGATCGCCAAGGCCGTCGAGAACCGCGAGTACCCGCCGGACCTCGGCCCGCTCGACGTCCAGGTCGCGTTGATGGACGACCTGATCGGCCACCGCGAGTCGGCCGGTGTGGAAGCCGTCCGCATGCGGGAGACCAAGGAGCTGATGACGCGCCGGATCGCCGACGGCCATGGCGGGCAGGGCTTCTCGAGCGTGTTCGAGCTGTTGGGCTAGCGCGGACCGGGGACCGCGGGGGCGGCGGATTCCCGTCGCCCCCCGCGGAGTCAGCCCGCTTCCGTCAGATCCCGGGTGACCTGATCGATCCGCTGGATCCGGCCGTCCGCAGCGAGCCTGCCGAACAGGTACACCTCCGCGGCGAAGGTCTTGCCCTTGCGGAGCCTGGTGCGCAACGTCCAGCGGGCCGCTATCCGATCGCCTTCGACGAGCGCGTCGTGGATCTCGGCTCCGGACCAGTCGCCGCCGGCAGGCCGGTCGACGTTCTTGCGCACCGGCCGCACGTGATCGATCATCCGCTGCCGGTCGATGACCAGCCCGTCGTTGCAGTACTCGAAGTCCGGCGCGAAGTAGCGGTCGAGGATCGCGCCCGGGTCCTCTGCCGACAACGCCATGTCCCGGGTGTAGGTGACGAGGAAGTCGGCGAGGTCCGCCGCGGATCTGATGGCCATCGCATCCACCTTCGTAGGAGTACGCCATACGCTAACGGTGCCAACATAGCAGCCGCCCGGAGATCACCGCCCAATGCAGTAACGCGGGGTGGCGATCTTGGCGGCAGGGATTGCGCCGGTCAGCCGAACGCGTCTTCCCCGGTCGGCCGTACCGCGCCGCGGGTCCGGCAGGCACCGTCGGGCGATTGACGAGCGGAGGCCCGGTGCGAATTCTCCTTCTGTGCTCGGCCTTCAACGGCCTGAGCCAGCGAGCGTGGACCACGCTCCGGGCCCGCGGTCACCACGTCACGGTGCACGTCGTGCACGACCCGGACACCATCCCCGGCGCGGCCGCGGCCGCCGGGCCGGACCTCATCGTCTGCCCGTTCCTGCGCCACCGGGTGCCCGACGCGGTGTGGCGCGCCCACCGCACGATCATCATCCACCCCGGTCCTCCGGGCGACCGGGGCCCGTCGTCGCTGGACTGGGCGATCATGGACGGTGAGC
>NZ_JBEXTX010000162.1:0-12547 GCF_040614175.1 Amycolatopsis sp. NPDC006131 | reverse complement strand
CCCCCGATCCACAGCCGATCTTTAGTCGCCGATCAGCGGGGTCAAGGTACTCTTTCCCGCCTTGACGCCGCTGCTCGGCGACTGAAACACACTCAGGGAGAGGGGGCGGGGGTGGTCGGAAGGTGACCTTTCGAGCGCCGTGAGGCGCTTTCCGCCCGCAGGGCGGGCTCTTCGCCGTGTCAGGCGCGGGTTTAAAGATCAAGAGATGTCCTCGCCGGACGGGCAGGCTCCGGGATGACCAGGGGACCGTTGTTAGCTCACCTCGGGTGGGTGGTCGCTGTGTGGTCATCCCGTCGCCTTCCGGTTTGTGCATATCACCTTGAGCCAGGGCCGCAAGGTTGGCATGTTCGGCTTGCGGTGAGCACGGAGGTTGCGGCCCTGGCTCAAGGTGATCGCGCCGGTGTCAGGCGACGGGATGACCACCCAGCTTCTCTTGGGTTCAAGGCCAAAGGCTTCCGCCTTCGTCACAGCAAAGGGCTACCGCGCTGCGGGGATCCAGGTGATCTTCTAACGTTCCACCATGGGCATCACCCGAACGCTTGACGTCAACGAAGTCCTCGCCCGGCAGGAGTCCGGCGAGTTGAAGCGCCGCCTGCGGGCCAGGGATCTGGTGGGCTTCGGGGTCGGCATCATCATCGGCACCGGCATCTTCACGCTCGCCGGCGTGGAGGCCAAGACGCACGCCGGGCCGGCTGTGACGTTGTCGTTCGTGATCGGGGCCGTCGTGGCCGGCCTGGCGGCGCTCTGTTACGCCGAACTGGCCTCCAGCGTGCCGACGGCGGGCAGCGCCTACACCTACGCCTTCGCCACGCTCGGGGAGGTGTTCGCCTGGATCATCGGCTGGGACCTGCTCCTCGAGTTCGCCCTCGGCGCGGCCGTGGTGTCGCGCGGGTGGTCCGGGTACCTCGCGAACCTGCTCGGGCTGCCGCAGGAGTGGTTCGGCGAGGAGGCGACCGTCAACGTCGGCGCCGTCGCCATCATCGCGGTCCTCACCGTCGTCGCCGTGCTCGGGATCCGCGAGTCGGCCCGGGTGACGAACGTGCTGGTGCTCGTCAAGGTCGCGGTGTGCGTCCTGATCATCGCCGTGGGCGTGTTCTTCATCAAGGGCGCCAACCTGACCCCGTTCATCCCGCCCGCACAGCCGGGCGAGAGCGGGGCGAGCGTGCTGCACCAGCCGGTCGTGCAGGCCGGGCTGGGGCTCGAACAGTCCGTGTACGGCATCGGCGGGGTGCTGTCCGCCGCGGCGATCGTGTTCTTCGCCTACACCGGGTTCGAGGCCCTGGCCAACCTCGGCGAGGAGACCCGCAACCCGCGCAAGGACCTGCGCATCGGCATCCTCGGCGCCCTCGGCGTGTGCGCCCTGCTCTACATCGCCGTGTCGCTGGTGCTGACCGGCATGGTGCCGTTCACCGACATCGACGCCGGCGCGCCGCTCGCCGCCGCGTTCGACTCGGTCGGCCAGCACTGGGTGAGCGCCCTCATCTCGCTCGGCGCGGTCACCGGACTGACCTCGGTGATGATGGTCGAACTGGTCACCATCGGCCGCATCGGCTTCGCGATGGGGCGCGACGGTCTGCTGCCCAAGCCGATCGGCACCACCCACCCGCGCTGGGGCACGCCGCACCGGATGACCATCGGCGGCGCGGTGCTGATCGCCCTGCTCGCGGCGTTCGTGCCCATCACCGAGCTGTCCGACATGGTCAGCATCGGCGCGCTGTCGGCCATGGTGATCGTCGCGATCGCGGTGCCGGTGCTGCGCCACAAGCGCCCGGACCTCAAGCGGCCCTTCATGGTGCCGCTGTCCCCGGCTCTGCCGATCATCGCCGCGCTGGCCTGCCTGTACCTGATGCTGAACCTGGACGTGCTGACCTGGATCCGGTTCGCCGTCTGGCTCGCGATCGGCCTCGTCATCTACTTCGCCTACGGCCGCAGGCATTCCCGCCTGGCGGCTAAGGAGTGAAGCCCGCCCGCGCGACCAGCGCCCGCGCCGCGGCCATGTCGGCGGCGGGCACCACGAGCAGCAACCCCCGCAGGGCGGCGACCACCCGGTCGAGCAGCTGCAGGTGCACCCCGTCGCGGCCAGCGGTGGGGTAACCGTCCACAATGGCCACCAGCGTGCCGCCCGGGCCGCTGAGCACGCCCGCGAGGAACACCGGATTCCTGGTGCGCCAACGGGAACTCCAGAACGGCGGCAACCCGCCGTCGAGGTAGTCGCGCAACGCGGTGTCGGGGGTGTCCGGCGCGCCGAGGTCCGCGGTGTCCACAAAGGCCACCAGCGTGGCGTCCAGCTCGGGCACCCCGGCCAGGATCGCGCGCAACCCGGCGGCGGTCCACCCGCCCTCGGCGGCGACCGCGGTCAGCTCGCCCCCGGACAGCTCCGCGATGGCCGCCGCGGCGGAGCCCGGCGACGATCCCGCGGACGCGGTGTCGTCCTGGCTCGCCACCGCGATCCCGTGCGCCCGCAGGGAAACCAGCGTGACGAACGCGGCCGACTCGCCCTTCTGCTGCGGCATCTCGGCCCGCGCGAGGTCGATGAGGCGCGTGGCGCCGGGGAACCAGCGCACCTCGTCGAGCAGCCCCACTAGTACCGCCACAGGTGGGCGGCGACGATCTCCTCGACCGTCCGGTCCGCGGCCCAGCGCCGGTCCGAGGCACGCACCGCGCGGAACGCGCCGAGCAGCTCCTCCCCCAGCGCCGCGCGCATCCGGCCACTGGACGCCAGCGCGCCGTCCTGTTCGTCCGATGTGACCGGAAGGCGGCGGATTCCCGCGGCCGCCCGGCGGTCCTCGGTCCAGGCGCCGGGATCCTCGCCGACCGGATCGGGCAGGGCGAGCCTCTCCTCCAGTCCCGCGATGCCCGCGGTGATCACCGCGGCGAGCGCCAGGTACGGGTTCGCCGAGGCGTCACACGGCTTCAGCTCCACGTTGGCGTGATCGTCGCCTAGCAGGTCGGACCCCGGCACGAACCGCAACGGCGCTTCGCGGTTCTCCACGCCCCAGAACGCGTATGCGCTCGCGAAGTAGCCCGGGCGCAACCGCAACGTGGACGGCACGCTCGGTGCGGTCACCGCCGTGATGGCGGGCAGGTCCCGCAGCAGCCCGGCGAGGTAACCCGCGCCCTCGCCGTCCGGCACGCCGGCGAGCAGGTTGCGCCCCTTGCGCCACACCGAGGTGTGCAGGTGCCAGCCGTTGCCCGCCGCCTCCGGGCTGACGATCGGCGCGAAGCTCAGCCGCAGCCCGTGCTTGTGCGCGGCGGCGTGCAGGGTCTGGCGGGCCAGCAGCTGGTCGTCGGCCGCGGACACCGGATCGGTCGCCGCGAGCGAGAGCTCCAGCTGCGCCAGTCCGTACTCGGCGTGGAACTGGTTCAGCCGCAGGCCGTTGGCGTCGAAGTCGTGCAGCACTGTCGCGACGAAGTCGTCCAGCGGGATCAGGGCATGCGGACTGTAGGCGGGACCGCGGTGGCCGGGAGCGGAGGCGATGTCCGGCGCGCCGGCGGGAGCCACGGCGAACTCCATCTCGAAGCCGGCGCGGATCTCGTAACCCAGGTTGGCCGTCGCGGACACGACGGTTTCCAGCGCCGTCCGCTGGCAGTAGGGCCACGGCGATCCGTCGGCGGCGACCTGCCGCCCGGGCGCCCAAGCGAGCGCGGGCTGCCCGGCGAGCCGCCGCAGCCGGTCGATCACCGGCACGAGACGCACGTCACCCGAGGGCGTGCTCAGTCCGGGGTGGCCGAACGTGATGACGTCGTGGGTGTCGAAAACAGCGAACAACGACGTGATCCCGACCCCGCGCGTCGCGGCCGCGGCGAGACCGCCGATCGGCACGATCCGCGAGCGCGGGATGCCGTTGTTGTCGGCCCAGGCGATCTGCGCCCCGCCGACCCCGGCCGCCGCCAGGTCCTTCGCGGCCGCCGACGCCTGCTTCGTCATGACAGGGAGTGTCTCACGTGCCCCGCGCGGGGGATGGTTTCGCACACGGACTGATCACGATCTTGCCTCGGACCGGTCCACCGAATTCCGCTGAGAACGAACAAGCTGCTCCGCGCGGCCGCTTGACACGGGTTCGCACGAGCCGATTTCCACCCGCCTGCACTGGTCCTGACCACGGTAAACGGGTTTCTGGCAGGTTTCTCCGTCCTGAATGGCGGGATTGATCTACGGCATCCGGGGTAATTCTGCGTGACACACATCCCAAGCAGCCGGGAACACTTGCCAGGCGCTCAGCGTCTGCAAGAGTGGAGGCCAGCGAACACCGCGGAGCCGACGGGCAACCGCAGGGCCGAAGTGGTCGCCGCTGGATCGATGGCATCGGGCAGCCGATGCCGGGACGGAGGGAGACTCCAATGACATCACCGACGCTCACCCGCCCCGAGTTGACCGCAGCCGACCGTTGTGACCGGTGCGGTGCCGCAGCACAGGTACGAGCCATCCTCTCCAGCGGTGGCGAGCTGCTCTTCTGCGGCCACCACGCCCGCGAGTACGAGTCGAAGCTCAAGGAGATCGCTGCGGAGATCCAGCGCGGCTGAGCCAGACCACAGACAGCAGGCGGGCGCCCGGGGTTCACCCGGGCGCCCGCTTTGTCATGTGCCCGACGTCACACCGGGAACCGTCGCGGTGATTCCGGCGACCTGGAGGGAAAGCCGGTCCCTCCCCGCCGAGGAGCAGCATGACGACGGACGACCTCCTGGAGCCAACCGCACCGCCCGCCGCCCCGTCCGCGCCCCGCGGGACGCTGCGACCGGTCCTGCTGCGCCTGCACTTCTACGCCGGGATCCTCGTCGGCCCGTTCCTGCTGGTGGCCGCGATCACCGGGCTGCTGTACGTGTTCGCGCCGCAGCTGGAGCAGGTCGTCTACGACCACGAGCTGCACGTGCCGGCCGGGACCACGACGCAGCCGCTGTCCGCGCAGGTCGCCACCGCCGAGAACGCCGTTCCCGAAGGAACGTTGTACAGCGTGCGCCCCGGGCCGACGGCGACCGACACCACCCAGGTCGTCTTCAAGGTCGACGGCCTGCCGGAGAGCTACTACCGCACCGCCTTCGTGAACCCCTACGACGGCGAGATCCGCGGCGTGCTGGACACCTACGGCTCCGGTGGCGCGATGCCGATCCGGGGCTGGCTGGACAACCTGCACCGCAACCTCCACCTGGGTGACGCGGGCCGGATCTACAGCGAGCTGGCGGCGAGCTGGCTGGCGGTCGTGGTGGCCGGCGGGCTGGTGCTGTGGTGGGGCGGGCGGCGTCGCAAGCGCAAGGCGACGACCGGCCGGGCACGCACGCTGTCCTGGCACGCCACCACCGGCACGTGGGTGGCGCTGGTGCTGTTCTTCCTGTCCGCGACGGGTCTGACGTGGTCGCAGTTCGCCGGGCAGAACATCTCCGAGGTACGGGCCGCGCTGAGCTGGCAGACCCCGTCGGTGCCGTCGAAGCTGCCGGGCGCGACGGCCGCCCCCGCGGTGGACTTCGACGGGGCCCTGGCCGCGGCGCGCACGGTGGGCTTGGACGATCCGGTCGAAATCACCCCGCCCGCGGTGGGCAAGGCCTACGTGGTCAAGCAGATCCAGCGCAGCTGGCCGGAGAAGCAGGACGCGGCCGCGATCGACCCGGCCACCGGCGAGGTGTTGAACGTGCTGCGCTTCGAGGACTGGCCGCTGGCCGCGAAGCTGGCCCGCTGGGGCATCGACGCGCACATGGGCCTGCTGTTCGGGCTGGCGAACCAGATCGTGCTGGCTGTGGTGATGGCCGGCCTGATCGCGATGATCGTCTGGGGGTACCGCATGTGGTGGCAGCGCCGCCCGGCCGGACGGCCCGTCGGCCGCCCCTTCGCGCGCGGCTCGCTCCGGCGGCTGCCGATGAAGGTGCTGGTGCCGCTGGCCGCCGCCGGGATCGTGGTCGGCTGGTTCATGCCGGTCTTCGGGCTGTCGCTGCTCGCGTTCCTGCTGCTCGACGCCTTCCTCGGGTGGCGGGCGCACCGCCGCTCCGAGGTGGCGCGCACCTAGCTACGCCACCCACACGCTGCGCCGGCCCCGCGCCAAGCGAGGCCGGCCTCACCAGGAACGCAGCGTCGCGATCCGCTCCTCCAGCTGTTCCATGGTCGCCATCGCCGTCGGGGGGCCGCCGCACGCTCGGCGCAGCTCGTTGTGGATCGCGCCGTGCGGTTTGCGCGTGCGGTGGTGGTACATGCCCACCAGGGTGTTCAGCTCCTTGCGCAGCGCCGCGATCCGCTCGTTCACCGACTGCGGCCGCGGCGCGGGCGCCGGGACCTGCTCCTTCTCCGGCTTGCGGCGGCTGGCGTCGGCGAGCTGCTCCTCCTGCCGCTTGCGCAGCAGCGCCCGCACCTGGTCCGGCTCCAGCAGCCCGGGCAGCCCGAGGTACTCCTGCTCCTCCTCGCTGCCGGAGAACACCGCGGTGCCGAAGGAGTTGCCGTCGTAGATCACCTGGTCCAGCTCGGCCGAGGCCCCCAGCGAGGTGAACGCCTTCTCCTCCTCGCCGGGCTCGTCCTCGGTCCGGTTGGCCTGGGCGAGCAGCTCGTCGTCCCAGCCGTCCTTCTCCCGGTGCGGCTTGCCGAGCACGTGGTCGCGCTGGGCCTCCAGCTCGCTGGCCAGCTCCAGCAGCACCGGCACGCTGGGCAGGAACACGCTCGCCGTCTCGCCCTTGCGCCTGGCCCGCACGAACCGGCCGATGGCCTGGGCGAAGAACAGCGGCGTCGACGCGCTCGTGGCGTACACCCCGACCGCCAGCCGCGGGACGTCGACGCCCTCGGACACCATCCGCACCGCGACCAGCCACCGGTCAGTCGACTCGGAGAACTCGCTGATCCGCGCGGTCGCCTTCGGATCGTCGGAGAGCACCACCGTGGGCGCCTCGCCGGTGATCCGCGCCAGGATCTTCGCGTAGGCGCGCGCCGACTCCTGATCGGTGGCGATGACCAGGCCGCCCGCGTCCGGGATGCCACCGCTGCGCAGCTGCTGCAGCCGGGTGTCGGCGGCCTGCAGGACGGCGGGGATCCACTCGCCGCCGGGGTCCAGCGCGGTGCGCCACGCGCGGGCCGTCTGCTCGGCCGTCAGCGGCTCGCCCAGCCGCGCGGTGAACTCCTCCCCCGCGCTGGTGCGCCAGGACGCCTCACCGCTGTAGGCGAGGAACACGACGGGCCGGACGACGCCGTCGGCGAGCGCGTCGGCGTAGCCGTAGGCGTGGTCGGCCTTGCTGCGCAGCGAGCCGTCGCCGTCGGGCTCGTAGGTGACGAACGGGATCGGCGAGTCGTCGCTGCGGAACGGGGTACCCGTCAGCGACAGGCGCCGCACGGCCGGGGTGAACGCCTCGCGGATCGCGTCGCCCCAGCTCTTCGCGTCGCCGCCGTGGTGGATCTCGTCGAGGATGACCAGCGTCTTGCGGCCCTCGGTGCGCACGCGGTGCAGCGTCGGGTGCGCGGCCACCTGCGCGTACGTCAGCGCGACGCCGCGGTAGTCGGCCGCGACGGCGCCCTGGCCGTTGCGGTAGTTCGAGTCGATCGGGATGCCCGCCATCGCCGCGGACGCCGCCCACTGGTGCTTGAGGTGCTCGGTGGGGGTCACGATGGTGACCGCCTCGACCGTGCGGTCGGACAGCAGCTCGGCGGCGATGCGCAGGCCGAAGACCGTCTTGCCCGCGCCCGGCGTCGCGACGGCGAGGAAGTCCTGCGGCTGCGTGCTCAGGTACTTCGTCAGCGCGCGGCGCTGCCAGGCCCGCAGCGGGCGGGCGGTGGAGTCGTGCTGGGGCTCGGGTGCGGCGAAGCCCTGACCGGTCCGATTACCCTGGGCCGTGTCCGACAAGGGATTCCTCCCCCTCCTCTCGCCGACGATGGAACGCGACATGCGAATGCCCCCACGGAACTGCCCGGCCGCGATGCCGGACGGGGGTGAGGGCGGCTCATCGGAGATTACCCGTCCCCTCCGACAAGGGCCGCGAACGGCACGGCGGAGTTGAACACGCCACAGGTCTTGACAAGCCAAATCGCGCCGATTCCGCCATGCTTGGGGCTGACATGAGTTCACCGTCCGACGAGACGCCCGATGGCGCCGCCCGCCGCAAGGGTCCGGCGCGCCTGCTCGGGCGCACCCTGAACAAGGCGTGGGACGGCAACATCTTCTCCGAGTCCGCGGAGGCGGCGTTCTGGCAGACGCTGTCGCTGCCACCGCTGCTGCTCGGGCTGCTGGGCAGCCTCGGCTTCATGGGCGACTGGTTCGGACAGGGCTTCGTCACCGCGGTGCACGACCGGATCATCACGTTCGCGGACAAGATCTTCAGCGGCAACGTGGTGAGCCAGATCATCGAGCCCACGGTCGACGACATCCTGACCATCGGCAAGGGCGAGATCGTCTCGGTCGGCTTCCTGATCTCGCTGTGGGCGGGCTCGTCGGCGATGTCGTCGTTCGTCGACGCGATCACGGTGGCGCACGACCAGTACGGCGTGCGCAACGAGGTCTGGCAGCGGATCTACGCGCTGCTGCTGTACCTGGCGAGCCTGGTGCTGCTGGTGGTCGGCCTGCCGATCATCGCCATCGGACCGGACGTCCTGATCGACTTCCTGCCGGACGGCTGGGCGCCGACGATCACCACGTGGATCAGCTGGCTGTACTACCCGGTGATCGGGGTGCTGCTGGTCCTGGCCGTGGCGACCCTGTACAAGCTGGCCCTGCCGCGCCGGCTGCCGTGGCACCGCGGGCTGCCCGGCGCGGTACTGGCGATGGTGATCTTCCTGCTCGCGAGTGTCGGCCTGCGGGTCTACCTGTCCTGGATCACCAGCACCGGCTACACCTACGGCGCGCTGGCCACGCCGATCGCGTTCCTGCTGTTCACGTTCTTCATCGGGATGGCCATCGTCGGCGGCGCCTACTTCAACGCCGCGATCCAGGAGCTCTGGCCCGCGAAGATGACGCGCCGCCAGCGCCGCAAGTGGCGGCGGCTGGAGATGGAGCGCGCCAAGGAACGTCTGCGCGAGGACTCGCCCTCACTGTGGGAGCGCACGACGCAGCCGTTGCGGAAGCCGCGCAAGCAGGAGGAGGCTCCCGCGGCCGGGGAGGACGACCTGGCGGATCAGTCCTCGCCGTCGGGGCCGGGGCGCAAGCCCTCGTAGATCTCCTTGCAGGCCGGGCACACCGGCGAGCCGGGCTTGGGCGAGCGGGTGACCGGGAAGACCTCGCCGCACAGCGCCACCACGTACGTGCCCATGACCGCGCTCTCGGCGATCTTGTCCTTGCGCACGTAGTGGAAGACCTTCGGCTGATCGCTGTCGGTCTCGTCGGTGGTCTCCGGGCGTGTGTCGACCTCGGGCAGCGTCTGGGTGCTCATGTGCCCATTTTGCCGCAGCACCCGTCGCGGCCGACACTCTGGCCTTCTGTACCTACTGGTATGTACGGTGAGGGTATGCCACTCGTACGCATCGACGCCCTGCCCGTGCACGACGACGCCACCCTGACCGCGCTCGGGGACGCGGTCCACCAGGCCATGACCGAGACGATCGACGTGCCGCGGGACGACTTCTTCCAGATCGTCACCCGCACCGACGGCCACCTCCGCTACGACCCCGGCTACCTCGGCATCCGCCGGGACGACGGTGTGGTCTTCGTCAGCATCACGATGCGGGTGGGCCGCACCTACGCGCAGAAGAAGGCGCTCTACGCGCGGATCGCGGAACTGGCGTCCGAACGGGCCGGGATCGAGCCGCGGAACGTGTTCGTCAGCGTGACCGAGAACCACCCGGTGGACTGGTCCTTCGGGGAGGGCGTGGCGCAGTATCTGGGGTGAAGGGAGGGCCCCGCCGATGACCGTTCCCCGCGCCACCCGCCCGCACATGCCCGGCTACGGCACCCTGCCCGCCGACCAGGGAACGGGACTGCTGCCCTGGTCCTGGGCCGAGAGCCGGCTGCGGGACTCGCACGACTACTGGGTCGCGACCGTGTGGCCGGACGGCCGCCCGCACCTGATGCCGGTGTGGGCGGTGTGGCACGACGAGGCGCTGTGGTTCTCCTCGTCGCGCGGCGCCCGGAAGGTGCGCAACCTGCTCGCCAACCCGGCCGTCACGATCTCGACCGACGACGCGCTCAACCCCGTGGTGCTGGAGGGCGTCGCCAAGGTCGTGCGGGACACGGTGTCCGTGCGGGCGTTCGTGAAAGCGGCGAACGCCAAGTACCGCACCGACTACGGCACGGACTTCCTGGACCCCGACGTCAACGCGACCGTGCGGGTGCGGCCGCGGTGGGTGTTCGGGCTGGACGAACGCGACTTCGGCGGCTCGCCCACCCGCTGGGACTTCACGGCGGACCGTCGGTGAAGATGGTCCCTCGTGACACCCCCGATATCGCTGGCCGACGAGGTCGCCGACGCCGTTCACAGCGGCCGCGCGGTCGTCGCGCTCGAAAGCACGATCCTGTCCCACGGCCTTCCGCCCGGACGCAACCTCGCGGTCGCGAACCGGCTGGAGGAGACCGTCCGGAAGGCCGGAGCGGTGCCGGCCACCATCGCGGTGCTCGACGGCGTCGCGTACGCCGGCTTGTCGCGCGCTCAGCTGGAGCGCGTGTGCGCGCCCGACGCCGGGTTGGACAAGCTGTCCCTGCGTGACCTGGGGCCCGCGATCGGGCTCGGCCGCTCGGGCGCGACGACGGTGGCGAGCACCTCGGCGCTCGCGCACGCGGCCGGGATCGGCGTGTTCGCCACCGGCGGCCTGGGTGGCGTGCACCTCGGGGCGGCCGAGTCCTGGGACGTCTCCGCGGACCTCGGCGTGCTCGCCACGGTGCCGGTGCTGGTGGTGTGCTCGGGGGTGAAGTCGGTGCTGGACATCGCCGCGACCCTGGAGGTGCTGGAGACGAACTCGGTGCCGGTGCTGGGGTACCGGACCGGCGAGTTCCCCGCGTTCTACCGGCGGACCTCGGGTTTCGAGGTGCCGTGGCGGGTCGACGACCCGGTCGCGGCAGCGGCCGTGGTCGCCGCGCACCGGCGGTACGCGTCGTCGGGGGTGCTGCTGGCCAACCCGATCCCGGCCGAGGCGGAGATGGACGCCGAACTGCACGACCGGTTGCTGGCCGAGGGGCTGGCGCTGCTGTCCTCGCGCGGCGTGCACGGCAAGGAGGTCACGCCGGTGCTGCTGGAGCACTTCCACACCGCCAGCGGCGGGGTGAGCCTGGACGCGAACGAGGAACTGGTGGTGTCCAACGCGCGGGTCGCGGCCGAGGTCGCGGTGGAGCTCGCGTGAAGGTCGTCGTGGTCGGGGACGCCGGGCTGGACGTGGTGGCCCGGCACGAGGGACCGATCGTCCACGGCGGCGACTCGCGGTCGCGGGTGCGGCTGGCCGGCGGCGGCGCGGGCGCGAACACGGCGGTGTGGCTGGCCGAGGCGGGCGTGGAGACGACGCTGATCGCACGCGTCGGCGACGACGCCGGCGGGCGCACGGTGCGGGCCGAACTGGAGGCGGCGGGCGTGTCGTGTGCATTCGCGGTCGATGGTGACGCGCCGACCTGCGTGGTCGTGGTGCTGGTGGACGGTTCGGGTCAGCGGAGCATGCTGCCGGACCGGGGCGCGATGGCCCGGTTCGCGCCCGCGGACATCGACCCGGCGGTGCTGGCCGGCGCGGACCACGTGCACCTGTCCGGGTACGTGCTGCTCGACCCGTCGTCGCGGCCCGCGGGGCTGGCCGCGCTGGCGGCGGCGAAGGAGGCCGGGCTGACCACGTCGGTGGACCCGCAGGCGGCCGCGTTGATCACCGATCCGGGGGCGTTCCTGGCGGACGTGCGTGGCACGGACCTGTTGCTGCCCAACACGGAGGAGCTGCTGGCGCTGACCGGCTCGGCGGCGCCGTCGGCGGCGAAGGCGCTGCTGGACGACGTCGGCGCGGTGGTGGTGACGGCGGGTCTGGACGGCGCGACGTGGGTTTCCGCCGACGGTGAGGTGAGCGTGCCCGCGGAGGAGGCGGAATGCGTGGACTCCACCGGCGCGGGCGACGCGTTCGACGCGGGCGTGCTGGCGGCCTGGCTCCGCGGGGAGTCCACTGTGGACGCCCTGCGGGCGGGCGTGCGGCTGGGCGCGCGGGCGGTCACCAAGGTCGGCGCTCAGCCCTGATCCCGGCTGACTCAATGGTCCTGCCGCGGCAGTGCGACCGGGCAGGTTGCGCGTCCACGGGCGCGGCAGAGGTCAATGCCGCGCCCGTGGAGGCTTCGCGCAGGTGCGCTGATTCGGAGCGGTGAAGCGCGGCGGGCGCCGGCCGCGGCCCTGCGTAGAACGCCGACTTCGGTGAAGCCGTCGCGCGGCAGGCAGACGGCGCAGGGGCGCCCAGGCGGTGGCGAGTTGCCCACCCGCGGCACCGGCGCAGTGTTGCCGATCGAAGCGGCAGCTCAAGCTCGGCCACTCTCGGGGCGCCGCCTTGCCGCCTGCGGCGGCTCAGTCAATCCCAGCGGCACGCCCCACCACCCGCGGCGGCTCACTCAATCCCGGCGGCACGCCCCACCACCCGCGGCGGCCCGGTCAATCCCGGCGGCACGCCCCACCACCCGCGGCGGCCCGGTCAATCCCGGCGGCA
>NZ_JBEXTX010000161.1:0-12761 GCF_040614175.1 Amycolatopsis sp. NPDC006131 | reverse complement strand
GCGGCGGCCGGTGAGGCGGCGGCCTCCGCCTGCTGATCGCCCGGTGTGGTGGGGTGGCCTGGGCGCTGGAGCAGGCAAGTAGGGCGGCCGAGTTCCTGGCGGCGCTGCTCCCCGGGGGCGTGCTCACGGCGCGGCGGCCGGTGAGGCGGCGGCCTCCGCCTGCTGATCGCCCGGTGTGGTGGGGTGGCCTGGGCGCTGGAGCAGGCAAGTAGGGCGGCCGAGTTCGTGGTGGCGATGCTGCCCGGGGGCGTGCTCACGGCGCGGCGGCCGGTGGGGCGGTAATCTCCGCCTGCTGATCGCCCGGTGCGGCGAGGTGTTCGTCAACTGAGTGGCGGCGCTGCTGAGCCGGACGGTAACCGTGGTGTTGCGCCTCAGCGCTTCGACCGCTTGCCGAACGACTCCATCTCGGCCACCTGCCTCCGCGCCTCGTCGGCGGTCTTGTCCGCCACGGTCGCGGCCTTGCGGGCGGCCGTGAGTTCCTTGCGCACCGCGCGTTCTTCGCGGGTCGCGTCGTCCAGTTGTGAGCGCAGCTCGGCCACCCGCGCGGCGGCCTTTTCGGCCCGGGCGGTGACCTCGTCGAGCGCCTGCTGAGCCTCGTCGCGGGCGGCCTCCGCCTCGTCGGCCTTCGTGCGGGCCTCTTCGAGCGCGGCCTGCCGCCGCTCGGCTTCCGGGTCCTGTTTCGCCGGTTTCGGGGCCGGCTTGGGCGCCGCCTTGCGTTTCGGCGAAGCGGCCAGTGCGGCCGCCAGCCAATCCTCCGAAGAGGACGGTTCCAGCGCCGCGGAAAGCCGTCCCGCCGCCACTTCCGCCGCCGCGTCCGGATCGGACACCGCCGCCTCGAACGTGTCCTCCACCTGGCGCATCGCGACGTCGCTGTAGGGGACGCCCGCCTCGCCGGCGACGCCACCCGCCCGTCCGCTCAACCGCCGGATCAACTCGTTGCGCTGCCGCGACAACGTGCGCAGCTCGTCGCCGGCCAGCTTCTGGTGCGCGGTGCGCAACCGCGCGCCGAGATCAGCGAGCTGCCCGATCTCGTCCGGGTGCCGCCGGCTCACCTGGTTCACCAGCCACGCGGCGACGGTCGGTTTGCGCAGCTGCGTGATGCGCTTGGCGAGCTCGGGGTCGCGGCCCTTCGCCTCTTTGGCCCGCTCCGTGCGGGCGGGTGTGAACTCGTCCCGGGGCAGCGCGTACAGCTCGTCGGCTACCGCGTCGAACCCCCGGGACGTCATGCCTCCATCATCGGCTCGCCGGCGACCACCGGCAAACCGTCATTCGGCCTGCTGCTGCTTCGCGATCTCCTCGCGCACCTGGTCCATGTCGACCTCGCGCAGCTTGCCGATCAGCTCCTCCAGGCTCTGCTCGGGCAGCGCGCCCGGCTGGGCGTAGAGCACGACGCCGTCCCGCACCGCCATCAGCGTCGGGATCGACTGGATGCCGAAGGCCTGCGCCAGCTCGGTCTGGTCCTCGGTGTCGACCTTGCCGAACACGATGTCGTCGTGCCGGTCGGCCGCACCCTCGAACACGGGCGCGAACATCCGGCACGGCCCGCACCAGGCCGCCCAGAAGTCGACGAGCACCATGCCGTCGGAGTTGACGACCTCTTCGAAGTTGTCCTTGGTCAGCGTTACCGTCGCCATAGCCGGTCCAACACGCCCCGGACGTCACCTATTCCGGGTGGCACCAGACACTACAAAACCCCGGGAACTTGTGGCGATGGAACACATAGGCAACCCGCTCCGGGCCGCTTACCGTCTGTCGCCATGAGTGGCTATTGGGACGGGCGCGTCGCGCTGGTGACCGGCGCCGGCAGCGGGATCGGGCGCGCCTGCGCGCACGCCCTGGCCGAGGCCGGGGCGAAGGTGCACGTGGTGGACATCAACGCGGACGCGGCCGCGCGCGTCGCCGACGAGACCGGCGGCTGGGCGCACACCGCTGACCTCGCGGACCCCGCCGCCGTCGACACCCTGCCCGCCGACGCCGACATCCTCGTCAACAACGCCGGCTTCCAGCACGTCGCGCCGCTGACCGAGTTCCCGCCGGACGTGTTCACCCGCATGCACCAGGTGATGGTGACCGCGCCGTTCCTGCTGATCCGCCGGGTCCTGCCGCACATGTACGCGCAGGGCTGGGGCCGGATCGTGAACGTCTCCAGCGTGCACGGGCTGCGCGCAAGCGCTTTCAAGTCCGCCTACGTGTCCGCGAAGCACGCGCTCGAGGGACTGTCCAAAGTGGCTGCCCTGGAGGGCGCGCCGCACGGGGTGACCAGCAACTGCGTCAGCCCGGGCTACGTGGACACCCCGCTGGTGCGTGACCAGATCGCCGACCAGGCCGCCGCGCACGGACGCCCCGAAGACGAGATCCTCGGCGAGGTCCTGCTGGGACGCGCCGCCATCAAGCGGCTGATCGGCCCGGCCGAGGTCGCCGACGCCGTGCGCTGGCTGTGCGGCCCCGCGTCCGGCCACATCACTGGGATTTCCCTGCCCCTCGACGGCGGCTGGACCGCCGCCTGAGTTTCCGCCACGGCACAAAGGAGTGTTGCCCCATGCCCCGCAGCGAGAACCGCTCGATCGCGAAAGTGGTCGGTGCGAGCCTCATCGGCACCACCATCGAGTGGTACGACTTCTTCCTCTACGGATCGGCCGCGGCACTGGTCTTCAACAAGCTCTTCTTCCCCGGCAGCGATCCGCTGACCGGGACCCTGCTCTCGTTCGCCACCTACGCGATCGGCTTCCTCGCCCGGCCGCTCGGCGGCCTGGTGTTCGGCCACTTCGGCGACCGCGTCGGCCGCAAGAAGCTGCTGGTGTTCAGCCTGCTGCTGATGGGCGGCTCGACCTGCGCGATGGGCCTGCTGCCGACCTACGCGGCGGTCGGCGTGGCCGCGCCGCTGCTGCTCACGGCGCTGCGGCTGGTGCAGGGCTTCGCGCTCGGCGGCGAGTGGGGCGGCGCGGTGCTCATCGTGTCCGAGCACGGTGACGACCGCCGCCGCGGGTTCTGGGCATCCTGGCCGCAGTGCGGCGCGCCGGGCGGGAACCTGCTGGCCACCGCGGTGCTCGCGATCCTCGCCGCGGTGCAGTCCGACGCCGCGTTCACCTCGTGGGGCTGGCGCATCCCGTTCCTGCTCTCCGGCGTGCTGGTGATCATCGGCCTGTGGATCCGGCTCACCGTCACCGAGTCGCCGGTGTTCCTGGCCGCGCAGGAGAAGGCCCGTCAGCGCGGCGAGCAGCACCGCGCCCCGGCGGTGGAGGTCTTCCGCGGCGCGTGGCGCCGGGTGCTCATCACGATCGGCGCCCGCATGGCCGAGAACGTGTCCTACTACGTGCTGACCGCGTTCATCCTGGTCTACGTCACCGGTCCGCTGGGGCTCAGCAAGTCGGCCGGGCTCAACGCGGTGCTCATCGGGTCGGCGATCCACTTCGTGACGATCCCGCTGTGGGGCGCGCTGTCCGACCGGATCGGCCGCCGCCCGGTGTACCTGTTCGGCGCCGTCGCCATGGCAGGCTGGGCGTTCGCGTTCTTCGCGCTGATGGACACCCGCTCGTCCGGGATGATCATCCTCGCCGCGACGATCGGCCTGGTGCTGCACGGCGCGATGTACGGCCCGCAGGCGGCGTTCTTCGCCGAGCAGTTCCCGACGCGCGTCCGCTACACCGGCCTGTCGATCGGCGGGCAGCTGTCCTCGATCGCCGCCGGCGCGCTGGCGCCGATCGTCGCGGTCGCGTTGTTCAAGGAGTTCGGCGGCACGCTGGCGGTTTCGCTGTACGTGGTGGCGATGTGCGTGCTCACCGTGATCGCGGTGACCAGCGCGAAGGAGACCGCGGGCAGCTCGCTGCACGACGAGGAGCCCGCGGCCGCCCCGCAACCGGCCGCGCGATGAGACGATGATCGGCGTGGACGACGACGTGCTCCGGCTGCTCGACCTGCTCGCCGGCGGGGCGAGCAGCGAGCAGCTGGCGCACGCCGGCGCCGCGCACCCCAAGGCCACCGAGCTGGCGCTGCGCATCCACGCCACCCTCACCGCGCACCGCCGCCGCGAAGCCGAGTTGACCGCGTTGTTCGACACGGCCAGCGACCTGGCCCGCCTGCGCGACCCGGACGCCGTGCTGCGGTCGATCGTGCGGCGGGCCCGGACGCTGCTCGGCGCGGACGTCTCCTATCTCAGCCTCAACGACGAAACCGCCGGCCGCACCTACATGCGCGTCACCGACGGGTGCGTGTCGCCCCTGTTCAAGGAAGTCATCCTGGGCATGGGCGAGGGGCTGGGCGGCCTGGTCGCGCAGAGCGCGCGCCCGTACGCGACCCCGGACTACTTCCGGGACGAGCGGTTCCTGCACACCAAACCGATCGACGACGCGGTGCGCGACGAGGGCCTGGCCGGCATCCTCGGCGTCCCGCTGTCACTGGGCGGCACGGTGATCGGCGTGCTTTACGCGTCCGACCGCACGCCCCGCGAGTTCACCCCGGACGAAGTCGCACTGCTGTCCTCGCTGGCCGACCACGCGGTCATCGCGCTGGACAACGCCCGGCTACTGGACGAGATCAGCTCGCACTCCGCGGCGATGCACCGCGCCGAGGAGGCGCACGACCGGCTCATGGACCTGGTGCTGCGCGGCGGGGACGTGCCGGAGGTGGCCGCCGCGGTGGCCGACGTCCTGCGCGGCTCGATCGGCCTGTTCGACGCGGCGGGCGAGGAGCTGGCGCACGCCGGGATCGCCCCGCCCGCGCCGGATCCGGAGGTGGTGGCGCTGTCGCGGAGCACCGGGCGGTCGGTTTCGGGCGACGGGTCGCTGGTGTGCGCCGTGCAGGCGGGGCCGGAGCTGCTCGGCAGCATGGTGCTCGCCGGGCGGGACGCGCTGCTCGACGCCGACCGGCGGCTGTTCGAGCGGGCCGCCGTGGTGACCGCGTTGCTGCTGCTGTTGCGCCGGTCGGTGGCGAAGGCGGAGGACGAGGTCCGCGGCGAGCTGCTGACCGACCTCCTCACCGCGCCGGACCGCAACCCGGGCGCGTTGCTCGCGCGCGCCGAACGGCTGGGCGTTGACCTGGCGGAACCGCACGCGGTTCTGGTCGCGCACGCCGAGTCGGTGTCCCGGGCGCGGCTGGCGGTGGCCGCGGCCCGGCACGCGGCGCTCGCCGGCATCCACGCGGAGGAGGTCGTGCTGCTGGTCCGCGGCGACCCGGACGCGGTGGCCGCGCGGATCGCGGAGGCGCTGACCGCGGCGACGGACACGCCGGTGACGGTCGGCGCGGCCGGCCCGGCGCGTGGCCCGGCGGCGATCGCCGCGGCGCACGCGGAGGCGGTCCGGTGCCTGCGGGCGTTGCTGGCGCTGGGCCGGTCCGGCGAGGGCGCGTCCGCGGGCGGGCTCGGGTTCCTCGGGGTGCTGCTCGGCGAGCGCGGCGACCTGACCGGTTTCGTGCGACGCACGCTCGGCCCGGTGCTCGACTACGACGAGCGGCGCGGCACGGACCTGACCGGAACGCTGCACGCGTACTTCGCGGCGGGCGGCAACCTGACGCGGGCGAAGGAGGCGCTGCACGTGCACGTCAACACGGTGGTGCAGCGGCTGGACCGGATAGCGACCCTGCTCGGCGACGACTGGCAGGAGCCGGGGCGGGCGCTGGAGATCCAGCTCGCGCTGCGGGTGCAACGCTTGACTGGGCGGCGGAGCGGGTAGCCGGGGGCCGACGAAGGGAGGCCCGATGAACGTGACCGCGGGTGATCTGAAGGCGCTGCTGGACGCCGGGAACGGCGCGCAGCTGGTCCTGCAGGAGGGCAGCCTCGCGGTGCTGCCTGCCGAGGAGCTGCCCCGCCACGAGGGCGCGATGACGGTCATCGAGCGCGAGACGCTGCGGCAGCGGGTGGGGGAGCAGCCGGAGGACCGTGAGCTGGATGAGCAGGCCGCGATCCTGTCGACCCAGATCGACACGCTCGGCGCTTGACTCGGCCTGGCTCGGGCGAGAATTCGTCAGCGCGATCCGGCGGCCACCAGCCTCGCGGTGATCGGTTCGAGCTCGGCGATCAGCTCATCGAGCTCGGCGGGGGAAATGCCACAGCCGGGCGACCGGATCACCCGGCACCGCGCGCGCAGCCCGGCGTACATCACCCGCCCCGCGGTGGGCGCGCCCGTCGCGGCCTTGGTGGTCAGGTCGGCGGCGCGCACCAGGCCCGGGGAGCCGGCCAGCTCGTCGCCGAGGGATTCGCCGCAGGGAGGCCGCGCTGCCCCGTTCCCGCGCAGCCGCGGACGCTTCGCGATGTGCCGCGCGGCCTCCCCGTGGGCGAAGCCAGATCCGCTCCAGGAGCTCGAACATCGACGGGCGATGAGCCGGCTCAGCGGGCGTAGCCGGCCAGTTCGGGTTCCGCCGGCACGTGCGGGTACAGCGCGACCTGCGTCGCCACCACCGTGGCCATCTGCACCTCGTCGACGGCGAGGTGCAGCGGGTCCACGCCGGGCATCAGCAGGCGCGTGCAGACGTCCGCGGGCAGCCGCGCGGGGTCGGCCGGGCCGTCGTGCGTGAGGGCGTCCACCACCAGCGCGAACGCGACCCCGTCGGTGGTGCCGGTGGTCAGGTGGTCGGCCACGTGCGCGGGACACACCTCCTGCAGGCCGACGTTGCTGATCCGCCCCTGCCCGGTGTGCAGCGAGCTGCTGCCGTAGTCGTTCAGGTTGGGCGCGACCACCTCGTCCAGCACCGTGTAGACGTTCGTGTAGTCGATGCCCGCCCAGGTTTCCGCGCCGCTGTTCAGCGCGGTCAGGAACGCCGATCCGGTGCGCTGCTGCCAGAACGCGGGCGCGCAGCCCGGCAGGCAGACGGCCGAAGCGACGACCGTGCCGTGGTTCGACGGCGCCAGCCCGACCACGTCGCCCACCCGCGAGCGCGTGTCCGGCCAGTACTTGAGCGCCCAGCGCGGGACCATGCCGCCCTGGCTGTGCCCGACGATGTCCACGTCGCGCCCGGCCGCGGCGCTGACCGCGCGAATCGCGTGCACGACGTACTCGGCGGCGACCTGGATGTCGGCCATCCCGTTGTCCGGCAGGGCGACCGTGCAGAACGGACGGCCCAGCGCGGTCAGGGCGGGCCCGTAGTTCCAGGCGAAGACCTCCGGCGTCAGCGTCGTCCCGGCGATCAGCAGGATCGGGTTGTGCCCGGACCCGCGGACGTCCCCAGAACACACCAGCGCCGCGTCGAGCGCGGACTCGGGGACCCGCAGCGCGGGGCCGTCCGCGGCGGTGGCGGACGCGGGCGCCAGCACCGCGCCCACGAGGACCAGCAGGGCGAGCAGCGATCGCTTCATGACCGTCCTTCCGGCACACTCCGTCGTGTGGACCGAGGGGATCTTGTCACGCCGGCGGCCGGGGAAGCGACTTCACGGTGGTGAACGCCTTCGTGATCCGCGCCGCCCAGGTCTTCGACGGCGAGCGCACCCACCGCGACCTGCCGGTTCTCGTCCAGGACGGCGCCATCGCGCGGCTCGGCGGCCCGGTGCCGGACTGGCCGGTCGTCGACTCGCCGGGCACGTTGCTGCCCGGCCTGATCGACATGCACACCCACCTCTGCGGCGACGGCGGGTTCGGCGCGCTGGACCGGCTCGCGGACTACTCCGAGGACGAGCTGGACGACGTGATCGAGCGGGCGTTGCGCACGCAGCTGGCCGCCGGGGTCACCAGCGTGCGCGACCTCGGCGATCGCCGGTACGCCACGCTGCGCTGGCGCGGCCGTCCCGGCCTGCCGTCGATCCTCGCCGCGGGGCCGCCGATCACCAGTCCCCGCGGGCACTGCTGGAACATGGGCGGCGAGGCGAGCGGCGCCGACGGCCTGCGCGCGGCCGTCGCCGAGCGGGCCGAGCGTGGCGTGGACGTCGTCAAGGTGATGGCCAGCGGTGGCGGCATGACGCCGGGCACCGACATCATGGCCTGCCAGTTCACCCTCGACGAGCTGCGGCTGATCGTCGAGGAGGCCCACGCGGCCGGGCTGCCGGTGACCGCGCACGCGCACGGCACGCCCTCGGTGGAGCAGGCGGTGGCCGCGGGCGTGGACGGGATCGAGCACTGCAGCTGCTTCACGCCCGAGGGCATCCGGATGAGCGACGAGCTGGCCGCCGCGATCGCCGCGCGCGGGATCACCGTGTGCCCGACGCTCGGGGCGGTCGGCGAGATGACGCCGCCGCCCGCGTTGCGTGAGTTCCTGGAACGGACGGGATCCACGATCCGCGACCGGATCGGCCAAGTCGTGCGGATGGCGGACGCCGGAGTGCGAATCGTCTCCGGCGGCGACTCGGGTATTTCGCCGGGCAAGCCGCACGGCATGCTCGCGACATCGGTGGAGTGGCTGGTGGACGGCGGAATCCCGGCGGAAGCGGCGCTCGCTTCGGCGACGTCGGTGGCGGCGGAGGTCGCGGGGCTGGATCGCAAGGGCCGTATCCGGCCGGGTTTTGACGCGGACCTGCTGTTGGTGGATGGCGATCCGTTGAGGGACGTCACGGCGTTGGCGCGTCCGGTGGGGGTGTGGTTGGCGGGTGCGCGGGTGCGGTGACCGCCGCGGCAGGTCGGTCGCACCGGCGCTCCACGCACGCAGCTTCTCCGGGTTGCGCACCGCCCAGATGCGCTGGATCTTCCCGCCTGCGATCTCGAACGCGTACATCGAAACGGTGGCACCGTCCTCCTGCGCGATCAGGCCCGGCTGGCCGTTGACGGTGCGCTCCAGGAGCGTGTGCCCGCGGAACCGGTGTTCGAGGCGGCTCAGCGCGCTCAGGATCCGTTCGGCGCCCTCGACCGGGTGGAGCACCGTGCTGACCCAGGCCGCCGCCGTCGCTGGTCGCCGTGGCGTCGGGGGCGAGCACGCCGAGGAGGGCCTCGATGTCCCGCGCTTCCCAGGCCCGTTTGAAGTCCCGGACGACCTGGGCCTGCCGCGAGACCGGCGTGGCCGGGGCCTGCGCGTCGCGAACCCGGCGGCGCGCCGACGAGGCCAGCTGGCGGCACGCCGCCGGAGTGCGGCCGACGATCTCGGCGAAGGGATAGCGGAAGACGTCGTGCAGGATGAACGCGACGCGCTCGGCCGGCGTCATCGAGTCGAGCACCACGAGGAACGCCATGCTGACCGACTCGTCGAGCGTCACCCGGTCGGCCGGGTCGGCCGGGCGCCACTCCGAACTGTCCGGCACCGGCTCGGGAATCCATTCCCCCACATAGGTTTCCCGCCGTGCACGGGCCGAGGACAGCACGTTGAGGCACAGGCGGCCGGCGACCTTCGTCAGCCAGGCGCCGGGTGAGGCGATGGCGGCCTGCTCGTCGCGGGACATGGCGTACCAGTGGGCGTAGGTCTCCTGGACCACGTCCTCGGCCTCGGCCAGCGAACCGAGCAGCCGGTATGCCGGCGCCCTCGCGGCCAACCGCCTGCGCATGCGCGACGACGTGGACGTCACGCTGGTCAACCCCCGTCCGGCGTTCGTCGACCGCGTCCGGCTGCACCAGTTCGTCGCGGGCACCGGAGAGGCCACAGTGGACTACGGCACGATGCTCGACGACGGCGTCCACCTGGTCGTCGACACCGCCACGCACACCGCCGCTCGCGCCGTGCGGCTGGCCTCGGGCCGCGAGCTGGGCTACGACTACGTGGTCTACGCGGTCGGCAGCACCGCGGCGGCGCCCGCGGTGCCCGGGGCGGCCGAATTCGCCGTCCCGATCGCCGAACTGGAGTCCGCGCGGCGGCTGCGTGACGAGCTGGCGGCGCTGCTCCCGGAAGCGCCGGTCACGGTGGTCGGCGGCGGGCTGACCGGCATCGAGACCGCCGCCGAGCTGGCCGAACGGGGACGCCGGGTCACCCTGGTGTGCGGCGGGACGCTGGCGCCTTCGTTGAGCGTGGGCGGCCGCCGGTACATCGCCAAGTGGCTGTCCCGGCACGGGGTCGCGGTGGCCGAGACCGTCAAGGTCGCCGACGTCCGGCCGGACGCGGTCGTCTTCGCCGACGGCACGACGCGGCCGAGCGCGCTGACGATCTGGAGCGCGGCTCGTCGGTGAGCAGACGGCCGAGGTCGTCGGTGCGCAGCCCACTCGCGGCCGCGAGCTCCGGATGAGCTGTCAGGTCGCCGGGCCGCTCGGCGCGCAGGCCGCCGACACCGTGTTGAGCCGCATCGCCGGCACCGAACCGCCGGTGCTCGACGTGGGTCTGGTCGGGTCGTGCGTCAGCCTCGGCAGGCACGCCGCCGTGCGGCAGTTCGCCCGCAAGGACGACACCGCGCAGAACTTCCACGTCGGCGGCCGCCTCGGCGCGGCCTACAAGGAGCTGACCTGCGAGCTCGGTGTGCTGAAGATACGTCCGCGAGGCCCGCAAGCTCGGTTCCCTGCGGTGGGTGAAGGGCGGACGGCGGGTCACAGGCCCAGTGACCGCAGCAGGGCCCGCAACTCCGACTCGTACAGCTTCGCCGGGTCGGTGACCTGCGGGCCGAGGTGCCCGTAGACCTCCAGCGAGATCAGGCCGTGCATCCGGCCCCACGTGCGCAGCGACAGGGCCAGCACGGCGGGCGGCAGCCCGGGGAACTCCTCGCGCATGTGCTGGACCAGGGAGGGGCCGAAGTCCTCCCAGGTGAACTCGTCCGGGGCCTGGACCGCCGGCCAGGCCCCGGCGATCAGCTCGGTCAGCAGGGCGCACGCCCGGCGCTCGGCGTCCGCCGCGGCGCCGCCTTCGGGGGCGCGGTAGCCGGGCACCGGATCGCCGTAGATGAGCCGGAAGCCCTCCGGGTTGGCGAGCGACCACGACCGCAACGCGCGGCCCCACGCCAGGATCCGCCCGGCCGGGTCGTCCGCGGGCACGGCGTCCCGCGCGGCCTCGACGGTGTCGACGAGCGAGGCGTAGACGTTCGAGATCAGCGTGGTGATCAGGTCGTCGCGGGTGGGGTAGTAGCCGTAGATCGCGCCGGCCGTCATGCCCATCTCACGCGCGATCGCCCGCAGCGAGATCGCGTCCGGCCCACCCTTGGCCATCAGCTCCAGCGCGATCGTCTTGATCTCGCGTGCCGTCTCCGCCCGCAGCCGTTCCCGGCGGCTCGTCGTCCCTTCACCCACCTTGACACTGTACGGCGTTGGTCTACTATTCGCCGTGTTGAAACTACACGCCGTGTAGTGAACGAACGCCGTTGAGGAGACGTGATGGCGAGAGCAGTCCTGTTCGACCGGCTCGGCGGGCCCGAGGTGCTGCGGGTCGAGGACCGGCCGGTGCCCGAGCCCGGCCCCGGCGAGGTCCGGATCCGGGTGGACGCGATCGGGCTCAACCGGGCGGAGGCGCTGTTCCGCGCGGGCACCTACTACGAGCAGCCGGTCCTGCCGGGGTCCCGGATCGGCTACGAGGCGGCCGGGGTGGTCGAAACCGGTGCCGAGGGCTTCCCAGAGGGCGCCGAGATCAGCACCCTCGCCTCGTTCTCGATGCGGGACTACGGGGTGTACGGCGACCGGGTCGTGGTGCCGGTGTCGAGCCTGGTGCGCCGCACGGTCGACGAGGTCACCGGCGCGTCGGTCTGGCTGACGCACCAGACCGCGTACGGCGCGCTGGTCGAGCGCGGCGGCCTGCGGCCCGGCGACACCGTGCTGATCACCGCCGCCTCGAGCGGGGTCGGCATCGCCGCGATCCAGATCGCCAACCACCTGGGCGCGGTGCCGATCGCGGTGACCCGCACCGCCGCGAAGCGGGACCAGCTGCTCGCGGCCGGCGCCGCGCACGTCGTCACGCTCGACTCGCAGGACCTGGTCAAGGAGGTCCGCGCGCTGACCGGCGGCGACGGCGCCACGATGACGTTCGACCCGGTCGGCGGCCCCGGCGTGGTGGACCTGGTCGAGGCCACCGCCGTCGGCGGGCTGCTCGTCCTCTACGGCTGGATGGCCGGTGAACCCACCCCGCTGCCGATGAACTGGGACCGCCAGGTCACGCTGTTCGGCTACGGCAACGGCAGCTACGTCGCGCGGAACCCGGAGCGCCGGCGCCGGTCGGAGCACTTCATCAACGCCGGCCTGCGCATCGGCACCCTGCGCCCGGCGGTGGACCGCGTGTTCGACGACCTGGCCGACATCGTCGAGGCGCACGCGCACCTGGAGTCGAACGCCCAGGTCGGCAAGGTCGTGGTCCGCGTTCGTCACTGAGCGAGTGAACCCCCGCCGGCGCGGGTAGCCCTCTCGGCGAAGCGAAGGAGGTCACCGTGTCGACGGACAAGAAGGACGTCATCGCGTTGCTGGAGGACCAGCACCAGGAGATCCGCCGCCTGTTCGGCGTGGTCGAACGCGCGAAGGGGGATGAGCGCAAGGACGCCTTCCGCGACCTCGTGCGGCTGCTGTCGGTCCACGAGACCGCGGAGGAGGAACTGGTCCACCCCGAGGTGCGGCGCCAGGAGGGCGGCGAGCCGATCGTCGAGGCCCGCATCGGCGAGGAGCACCGCGCCAAGGAACTGCTGTCCACATTGGACGACATGGGCCCGGACGCGGAGGGCTTCGACACCCTGCTGATCCAGCTCCGGGACGACGTGCTCGCCCACGCCGAGCACGAGGAGCGATCGGAGTTCCCGCTGCTGCGCCAGGCCTATGACAGCAAGCGGCTGGAGGCGATGGCCGACACGGTGCGGGCGGCCGAGGCCGTGGCCCCGACGCGCCCCCACCCGGGAACGGAAAGCGCCGCGAAGAACATGCTGCTCGGCCCGCCGGCCGCCTTGATGGACCGAGCCCGCGACGCCATCCGGAGCGTGCTCAAGCGCTGACGCCCCGGAATCCGGCCGCCCGCCGCGAGGCGGG